>NZ_JBHWIR010000085.1:0-31371 GCF_042731835.1 Kitasatospora sp. NPDC059817
TGCCGGGCCTGCGGCGGCGCGGCGTGCCGTGCCGGCGGCGGGGCGGGCGTCCAGGCCGGCGGGGCGGGCGGCATCGCGCCGGACACGACCACCGGCGGCAGCAGCGTCGTCGCGGCCGCGTCCTCCATCGGGGGCACGGGCGGCAGCAGCGTGGTGGCCGCGTCGTCCATCGGCGGCACGGGCGGCAACAGCGTGGTCGCCGTGGCGTCGTCCATCGCGGGGACGGGCGGCAGCAGCGTGGTCGCCGCGTCGTCCATCGGCGGCTGCCCGTACCCCGGGTAGCCGTACGGCGGCTGCTGCCCCGGCTGCGGCGCCTGGGCCTGCGGGTACGGGGGCTGCGGGTACTGCGGGTACTGCGGCTGGGGCTGCTGCTGCGGATGCCGGTAGGGCGGCTGGGGCGGCTGGGGCTGCTGCGGCCACTCGCCGTAGCCGCCCTGGTTCGCGTTGTTCATGTCCGTCACGCCGCTCAGCCTCCCGCGAACGGCGGCAGCACCTCGACCGTGCCGCCCTCGGTGAGGGCCACGGTCGTGTGGTCCCGGCCGCCGACCTGGGAGCCGTCGACCAGGTAGGAGCAGTGCCCGAGCAACTGGACGAGCTTCGGCCGGTCCGCGTGCCGCCGCCTGGCCTGCGCCAGCGCCTCCGCCAGGGTCACCGCCTCGTACGGCTCCTCGGCCAGCCCGGCCTCGGACTTCGCGGCCGCCCAGTAGCGGATCGTCCCGCGCACCCGGGCGCCGCTCGCGGGCTCCGTGGTCGCACCCATCGGGGCCACCCCTTCTCGTCGTCCTCGCCCGGCCCCGGTGCCCCGGTCCGGCTCGCCACCGGGCCGCCCGACCACCCGAAAGATGGACTCGCACGGCGCCGCCGATGTGCGTCCCATGATGGCGTGTCCGCCGCCACGAGCGGCAATCGCCCTGGCCGAGGGGGCCCGGAGGACGGCTCGAAGCTGTGTCCAGGCTCACCCGGCGCGCGCCCGGATTGGGCGAACCGCCGGATTCGAGCCCTCCCGGCGCGGAGGGCCGTCGGCTATCCTCGACGTCCAAGAGGGATCCGGGCAGAGTCGCCCCCGGGTCCTTTTGTGCTTTCAGGACGCCAGTACGGACATTCTTGCGATTCGTCGGCCCACCCCCGGCGCGTCGCGGGAACCGCCCCGCCCCACGCGGCACGACGACGTGCCCCGGCCGGCCGGGGTGTCCACCCGGCACCCGGGCCGCCGCCCGGGACCGGAAACAAACCGGAGGGTTCGCGGGATGAACAGGGCAGAAACGGCGCGCCAAGGGTTGCGGGACCCTCGGCGCGTGCGCCGTCGCGTCCTGCGCACCGGCCGGCCCTCCGGCGCTCCTCGGGCGTCCGTCCACCTCCCCCCGACCTCAGCACGTGCGCCATCCGGCTGTGGCGGCAGCCGTAACGCGACCGCGACGACCCGGAAAGGGGACTACCGGGTATGAGTTCTCTCCTCCTCCTCACCAACGCTCTGCAACCCTCCGCGGAGGTGCTGCCGGCCCTCGGCCTGCTGCTGCACAACGTCCGGGTGGCCCCCGCCGAGGGATCCGCCCTGGTGGACACCCCCAGTGCGGACGTCATCCTGGTCGACGGCCGGCGCGACCTGCCACAGATCCGCAGCCTCTGCCAGCTGCTGCGCTCCACCGGCATCGGCTGCCCGCTGATCCTGGTGGTGACCGAGGGCGGCCTCGCCGCCGTCACCGCCGAGTGGGGCATCGACGACGTCCTGCTGGACACGGCCGGCCCCGCCGAGGTCGAGGCCCGGCTGCGGCTCGCACTCGGCCGGCTCCACATCAGCACCGACGACAGCCCGATGGAGATCCGCAACGGCGACCTCACGGTCGACGAGGCCACCTACTCCGCCAAGCTCAAGGGCCGGGCGCTCGACCTCACCTTCAAGGAGTTCGAGCTGATCAAGTACCTCGCCCAGCACCCCGGCCGGGTCTTCACCCGGGCCCAGCTGCTGCAGGAGGTCTGGGGCTACGACTACTTCGGCGGTACCCGCACGGTGGACGTGCACGTCCGCCGGCTGCGCGCCAAGCTCGGCGTCGAGCACGAGCAGCTGATCGGCACCGTGCGCAACGTCGGCTACCGCTTCGTCGTCCCGGAGAAGCCGGAGAAGGGCGAGCGCCCGGAGCTCGCCCAGCGCCCCTCGGCGCCGCTGGAGGCCTGACCGACGGCCGGGCGGGCCACCCCCGCCCGGCTTGTCCGGTTCGCTCCCCCGGCACCCCCCGGACACCCGCAGAAGCCCCAGGTCCCACTGCCGACGCGCACGCCACACGCGTAGACTCCCCCCGTGGCCAAAGTGACGCGCGACGATGTAGCCCGGCTGGCTGGTACCTCGACCGCGGTCGTCAGCTACGTCATCAACAACGGGCCGCGCCCGGTCGCGCCCGCGACCCGGGAGAAGGTCCTCGCCGCGATCGAGCAGCTCGGCTACCGGCCGAACAGCGTCGCCCAGGCGATGGCCTCCCGCCGGACCAACCTGATCGGCATGGTCGTCCCGGACGCCCGCCAGCCCTTCTTCGCCGAGATGGCGCACGCCGTGGAACGGGCTGCCTCCGAGCGCGGCAAGCTCGTGCTGATCGGCAACTCCGACTACGTGGACGACCGCGAGGTGCACTACGTCCGGGCCTTCCTCGGTATGCGTGTCTCCGGCCTGATCCTGGTCAGCCAGGGCCCCTCGCAGCGCGCCGCCGAGGAGTTCGCCGCGATGGAGGGCGCCAAGGTCGTGCTGCTGCACCGCCGCCCCGAGGCGATCGACGACGTCGCGGTGGTCACCGACGACGTGGGCGGCGCCGAGGCCGTCGTCCGCCACCTGCTGGAGGTGCACGGGCACCCGTACGTGGCCTGCTTCGGCGGCCCGGTCGAGTCCCCCGCCCCCGGCGACCCGGTCATCGACCACGTCGAGGGCTGGCAGCGCGCCATGGACGCGCACGGCCTGCCCACCGAGCCCCACCTGATCGACGCGCCCTTCCACCGCTACGGCGCGTACGAGGTCGCGCTCGGGGTGCTGCGCTCGCCGGACCGGCCGCGGGCGATCTTCTGCTCCACCGACGACCAGGCGATCGGCGTGCTGCGGGCCGCCCGCGAGGTCGGGCTGAAGGTCCCGGAGGACCTCGCGGTGGCCGGCTTCGACGACGTCCCCGAGGCCGCACTCGCCGACCCGCCGCTGACCACCGTCGCCTCCGACCGCGACGCGATGGCCCGGGCCGCCGTGGACCTGGTGCTCGACGACTCGCTGATGGTGCCCGGATCGGACACCGAGCGGGTCCGCAAGTTCCCGTCCCGCCTGGTGATCCGCCGTTCCTGCGGCTGTGGCGGCGCCGCGGCGGTCCCGACCGGGGAAGCGGAGTAGCGCAGTCCGCTCCACCCGCCACCGCACACCGCCTGACCAGGCTTTATGAGAACCCAACGGGCTTCTCGGACCCTTCTGAGCCGGTTCTCATGCCATCCTCATCCACCAGGCGGACGTTGGTCGGCATGAGCGAACAGCAGCAGCACCACGACGAGCAGTACGGCCCGTACGAGCCCCGCGTGGTCGAGGGCACCGTCCTCGGCAGCAGCGCCGCCACGACCGCCTACGGGTACCACGAGGACTACTCGGCAGGCGGCTTCGACTCCCCGACCCCGCCCCCGCCCATGCCCCCCGAGCCGCCCACCGCCGGCCAGCCCGGCGGCCACGGCGGCCACGGCAACCGCGCCCGGCGCGGCCTGCTGCGTGGGCGGCTCGCCCTGGTCACCGCCGTCGCCGCGGTCGCCGCCGTCATCGGCGGCGTCACCGGCGGGTTCGTCGCCGCCGAGCAGCACGGCTCCGCCGCCCGCACCAGCACCGTCGCCAGCCCCGTCTCCGCCCGCTCCGACGGCGGCGCCGACGTGCCGGCCATCGCCGCCGCCGTCTCGCCGAGCGTCGTCCAGATCACCGTCAAGAACGGCAACGGCACCGCCACCGGCACCGGCGTCATCCTCGACACCAGCGGACGGATCCTCACCAACTACCACGTGATCGACACCGCCGCCGACGGCGGCCAGATCACCGTCGCCTTCAAGGACGGCTCCACCGCCCCGGCCGCCGTCACCGGCACCGACAAGTCCCTCGACGTCGCCGTGATCACCGCGAGCGGCGGCAAGAACCTCACCCCCGCCACCCTCGGCGACTCCTCCGGCGTGGCCGTCGGCGACCCCGTCGTCGCCATCGGCAACCCGGACGGCCTCACCGGCACCGTCACCTCCGGCATCATCAGCGCCGAGAACCGCGACGTCACCGTCCAGCTCGACGAGGGCACCACCAGCAGCAACGGCGGCTTCGGCTTCCCCAGCCTGCCCGGCCTGCCCAACCTGCCCGGCACGCGCGGCAACCTCCCCCAGCAGAACAGCGGCAGCACCACCACCTACAAGGCCTTCCAGACCGACGCCGCCCTCAACCCCGGCAACTCCGGCGGCCCGCTCATCAACGCCAACGGCCAGGTCATCGGCATCAACTCGGCGATGTACGCCCCCAGCGGCGCCAGCTCCACCGCCGGCGGCGGCGGCAGCAGCGCCGGCAGCGTCGGCCTCGGCTTCGCCATCCCGATCAACGACATCAAGCAGGTTCTGCCGAAACTGGAGGCCGGCCAGAACCTGTAAGACGGACAATTACCCCCGGTACCCCCAGCAGGCCCTCCACCCGACGAGAAAGGGCAGCAGCCCATGACCCCGTCCGCCGACGACCGCACCGCCGCCGAGGCCGGCCACCCCTCCGCCCGGCTCCTCGTGGTCGACGACGAACCCGCCCTCCGGGACGCCCTGGAGAGCAGCCTCGCCTTCGAGGGCTACGAGGTCGCCACCGCCACCGACGGCTACGAGGCCCTGGAGTCCGTCGAACGCGACCGGCCCGACCTCGTCCTGCTGGACATCATGATGCCCCGGATGGACGGCCTCACCGCCGTCCGCCGGATGCGCTCCCGCGGCGACACCGTCCCCGTCCTGATGCTCACCGCCCGCGACGCCGTCGGCGACCGCGTCACCGGCCTGGACGTCGGCGCCGACGACTACCTCGCCAAGCCCTTCGAACTCGACGAACTGCTCGCCCGCGTCCGCGCCCTGCTGCGCCGCAACGCCCTCGCCACCGAGGCCGCCGCCCGCGCCGCCGCCGAGGACGAGAGCGAGGTGCTGGCCTTCGGCGACCTGCGGATGAACACCGCCACCCGCGAGGTCACCCGCGCCGGCAAGCCCGTCGAACTCACCCGCACCGAGTTCATGCTGCTGGAGATGTTCCTCGCCCACCCCCGCCAGGTCCTCACCCGCGAACAGATCCTCAAGGCCGTCTGGGGCTTCGACTTCGAACCCTCCTCCAACTCCCTGGACGTCTACGTGATGTACCTGCGCCGCAAGACCGAGCAGGGCGGCATGCCCCGCCTCATCCAGACCGTACGCGGCGTCGGCTACGCCCTGCGCCCGGCCGCCGGCGCCACCACGTGACCTCCCCCACGCCCTACCCGCCCCCGCCACTGGCTCCACCCGGCGTCCCCCGCCGCCGGCGCCTCTCCCACTGGCTCCGCTCCCGCTCCCTCCGCAGCCGCCTCACCTTCCTGAGCGCGGCCGCGGTCGCGGTGGCCATCGCCCTGTCGGCGCTGGCCTGCTGGTTCATCGTGGAGAAGCAGCTGTACGACCAGGTCCGGGCGGACCTGGCGGGTGCTCCCGCAGCACCGATCGGGAGAAACCCCCTGGTCTGCTACGCCACCCCGGAAGCCGCGCTGGAGAACCAGCGCGGCGTCGTCATCCCGGACATCAGCGGAGCCGTCCCCCGGGACACCCAGTTCCTCCGGGCCGGGGCCGAGGGCGTCTGCCTGCCCCCCGGGGCGACCAAGGCCATCGTGGCCACGTCGGCGGACGCCGCCGGATTCCGGCTCAAGCCGGGCCAGTCGATCATCCGGGACGGCCGGTACACCAACGGCGACCCCGCGATCGTCCGGCTGACCCTGAACCACAGCTTCCAGGTGCCCGTCGTCGTCATGGTGGCGACCCCCTCCCAGCCCATCGAGGACTCCCTCCAGCGGCTCGCCCTCCTCCTCGGCGGCGTGGCCCTCGGCGGGATCATCCTCGCCGCCATCGCCGGCCGCGTGGTCGCCCGGTCCGCGCTCAAGCCCGTCGACCAACTCACCGACGCCGTCGAGCACATCGCCCGCACCGAGGAGGTCGGCACCACCATCCCCGTCCAGGGGGACGACGAGATCGCACGGCTCTCCACCTCCTTCAACTCGATGAGCACCGCCCTCGCCAACTCCCGCGAGCGGCAGACCCGTCTGATCGCCGACGCCGGGCACGAGCTGCGCACCCCGCTCACCTCGCTGCGCACCAACGTCGACCTGCTGATCCGCAGCAACGACACGGGCCGCCCGCTGCCCGCCGCGACCAAGACCAAGCTGCTGGGCAACATGAAGGCGCAGATGCAGGAGCTCACCGTCCTGATCGGGGACCTGCTCCAGCTGTCCCGCCCGGACTCCCCCAAGCCGGTCCACAACCCCACCGTGGTGGCCCTGCACGAGATCGCCGGGCGGGCGGTCGAGCGGGCGAAGCTGCGCGGCCCGGGGCTGGTCTTCGAGACCGCGACCGACCCCTGGTTCGTGCACGGCGACGCCGCCGGGCTCGAACGGGCGGTGATCAACCTGCTGGACAACGCGGTCAAGTACAGCCCGCCCGGCGGCACCATCGAAGTCCGGCTCCAGCAGGGCGTGTTGACCGTCCGCGACCACGGCCCCGGCATCCCGCCGGAGGAACTGCAGTACGTGTTCGACCGGTTCTGGCGTTCGCCGTCCTCGCGACAGCTGCCCGGCTCCGGCCTGGGCCTGTCGATCGTCGCGCAGAGCGTCCGGGAGGCGGGCGGCGAGGTGTCGCTGGGCCCGGCCGGGGACGGCGGCCCGG
Source organism: Kitasatospora sp. NPDC059817 (assembly GCF_042731835.1). NCBI lineage: Bacteria > Bacillati > Actinomycetota > Actinomycetes > Kitasatosporales > Streptomycetaceae > Kitasatospora > Kitasatospora sp. NPDC059817. The sequence goes on from NZ_JBHWIR010000085.1 coordinate 6,904, forward strand.
GCGCGCTGGCGACCGTCCGGCTGCCCGGCGGCCCCGCCCCCGAATAGGGCGGGACAGGCGGACAACGCAGGACGGGCGGGGCGCCCCGACAGCGCCCCGCCCGTCCTGTACCGGCTCACGGTCAGTCGATGTCGACGCCCGGGCCGATGACCTTGATCCGGTCCTGCGCCGGGGCCTTCAGCGGCGAGGCCGCCGAGCTGTGGGCACCCAGGTAGGCGGCGAAGACGTCCAGGTCGGAGGCGCCGACGAGCTTGTCGGTGCCGGCCGCGAAGGCCGGGAAGCCGTCGCCACCGCCGGCCAGGAACTCGTTGGCCGCGACCCGGTACTTGGCGGCCTGGTCGATCGGGGCGCCGTTCAGCCGGATCGAGTCGACGACCACCCGGTCCGCACCGGTCTTGCGCATGTCCAGGGTGTAGTGGAGGCCCGAGGACGCCTGGAGGATCTTCGGCGCGGCCGCGTTGGAGCCGCTGACCTGCTGCTGGAGCAGCTGCACCAGCTGGGCGCCGGTCAGCGTCTTGACCTGCATCATGTTGGTGAACGGCTGGACGGTGAACGCCTCGCCGTAGGTCACCACGCCGTCGCCCTCGGCGCCGGAGGCCTTGTAGACCAGGTCGGAGCGGATGCCGCCGGGGTTCATGAAGGCGACCTGCGCCCCGCCCTTGGCGGCCGGGGCGAGCCCCTCCACCTGCGCGTCGGCGATCAGGTCACCGAGCGGCTTCTCCAGGTCGCTGTTGCCGCGGCCGTTGATGTCCGAGGCGATGTAGCCGATCGGCCGGTTGGCGATCGGGGCGGCCAGCTTGGAGTAGTGGTCGACCAGCGCCGTCATGTCGGGCGCCTTCTCGACGGTGCGGCGCACCACGTGGTTCTCGGCCTTGACCGTCGGGCGGACGATCTCGCCGGTGGTCTTGTCCAGCTTCATGTCGATCTCGGTGTACAGCCGGCCGAAGGAGGCGGCGCTGGTGACCGAGCGCGGGACGCCGTTGGGGTCGGGGATGGTGCAGGCGTACGCGTTGTGGGTGTGGCCGGTGACGATGGCGCCGATCGACGGGTCGAGCTTCTTGGAGATGTCGACGATCGGACCGGAGATGCCCTGGCCGGCCGGGCCGCAGTCGTAGTTGTAGACGCTGCTGGCCGGGTAGCCGCCCTCGTGGATCAGCGCGACGATCGAGTTGACGCCCTTGGCCTTGAGCTCGGCGGCGTACTTGTTGATCGTGGTGACCTCGTTGGCGAACTTCAGGCCCTTGACGCCCTCGGCGGTCACGATGTTCGGCGTGCCCTCCAGGGTGACGCCGATGAAGCCGACCTTCACGCCCTGGGACTTGGTCACCCAGTACGGGGCCAGCAGCGGCTTGCCGGTCTTCTCGTCGGTGACGTTGGCCGACAGGTAGTTGAAGTTGGCGCCCTTGAACGTGCGGCCGGGCTCGTAGCAGCCGTCGACCGGGTGGCAGCCGCCGTCCTGCATGCGCAGCAGCTCCTGCGCGCCCTCGTCGAACTCGTGGTTGCCGACCGAGGTGACGTCCAGGCCGAGCTTGTCCATCGCCTCGATGGTCGGCTCGTCGTGGAAGAGCGCCGAGGTGAGCGGGCTGGCGCCGATGATGTCGCCGGCCGCGACGGTGATCGAGTCGTCGGCCGGGATCCGGGCCTTGCGCAGCTCAGTGGCCAGGTACTCGATGCCACCGGCCGGGGTCGAGACCTCCTTGCCGGTGGCCGGGTCGATCTCCCGGATGGTGCCGGACGAACCGGCCGGGGGCTCCAGGTTGCCGTGGAAGTCGTTGATCGCCAGCAGCTGGAGGTTGACGGTCTTGTGACGCTTGGCGTTGGCGTCGGCGGCCTGCGCGGCCGTCGGCACGGCTACCGTGCCGACCAGACCTGCGGCGGCGACGACGGCGAGCGCCGCGCGTCGGGATCTGACGGTGAGCATGAGGGTCCCCTGCACCTTGGAGGAGCGCCCGCTGTGGACTTGACCGGGCGTCTGGGTGATGTGTTGCGCCTGTGAAGCCTAGAGTCAACGCGCGTAGCTGTCAGGATGTCGAACGTAACGAGAGGATTACCTCCTGACGAACCGTCGCCGTCCGACCAGCGCCGGTGCCCCCGTCCGGGCCTCCCCGCCCAGACCACCCGCCCGACCCGCCCAGGCCCCCCGACCCGGCCGCTCAGACCCCCGACCGGCCGCTCAGACTCCCGGCTCGGCAGCCAACTGTCGCTCGGCCCGGTCCCGTTCGGCCACCGCGTCCTCGGTCATCGCACGGTCGGTGTACACCAGCGGCCGCTCGGCCTCGGTGATGATGTGCTTGACCACCTGGACATTGCCGTTGACGTCCCAGACCGCGATGCCCGGCGACAGGGTGGGGATGATCTCCACCGCCCAGCGCGGCAGGCCCAGCACCCGGCCGGTGGACCGCGCCTCCTCCGCCTTCTGCATGTAGATCGTCCGGGTGGAGGCCATCTTCAGGATCGCCGACGCCTCCTTGGCCGCCGCACCGTCCACCACGTCGGACAGGTGGTGCACCACCGCGACGAAGGAGAGCCCGAGCCGGCGGCCGAACTTCAGCAGCCGCTGGAACAGCTGCGCCACGAAGGGGCTGTTGATGATGTGCCAGGCCTCCTCGACCAGGAAGATGCGCTTCTTCCGGTCCGGCCGGATCCAGGTGTGCTCCAGCCACACGCCGACGATCGCCATCAGGATCGGCATAGCGATCGAGTTGCGGTCGATGTGCGAGAGGTCGAAGACGATCAGCGGCGCGTCCAGGTCGATGCCGTCGGTGGTCGACCCGTCGAACATGCCGCGCAGGTCGCCGTCGACCAGCCGGTCCAGCACCAGCGCCACGTCCAGGCCCCAGGACTGCACCTCGTCCACCGCCACGCCCAGCGACTCCACCGAGGACAGCTCGGGGCTGCGCAGGGTGTCGATGATGTCGTCCAGCACCGGCTGACGGTCCTTCACCGTCGCCACCACATGGGCGTGCGCGGCCTTCAGCGCGAACCCGGCCCGCTCCTCCAGGCCCCGCCCCATCGCGACCTCGACGATGGTGCGCAGCAGCGACAACTGGCCGGTCTGGGTGATCGCCGGGTCCAGCGGGTTGAGCTTCACCCCGCCGTCCCGGGCGGCCATCGGGTCGAGCCGGATCGACTTTATGCCCAGCGCGTTGGCGATCAGGTTCCACTCGCCGACGCCGTCCTCGCCCTGCGCGTCGAGCACCACGACCTGCCGGTCGCGGAACCTCAACTGCCGCAGCACGTACGTCTTCTCCAGCGCCGACTTGCCGTTGCCGGACTCGCCGAGCACCAGCCAGTGCGGGGCCGGCAGCTGCTGCCCGTACAGCTGGAAGGGGTCGTAGACGTACCCCTTGCCGCTGTACACCTCACGGCCGATGATCACGCCCGAGTCGCCCAGCCCCGGCGCGGCGGTGGGCAGGTAGACCGCCTGCGCCTGGCCGGTGGAGGTACGCACCGGCAGCCGGGTGGTCTCCACCTTGCCGAACATCAGGCTGGTGAACGCCTCGGAGAGGTTGCCGAGCGCCATGTACGGCCTCCTGGTCTGGTCGACGGGCGGTGGTGGAGCGGTGCGGACCGGGCGTCAGCGGCGGATGCCGGTCGCGAACGGCAGGGTGTTGACGAAGGCCCGGTGGTGCTCGCGGTCGCACCACTCCAGCTTGAGGTAGCTCTTGCCGGCCGAGGCCCGGATGGTGCGCTTGTCCCGGGCCAGCGCGTCGGGGTTGCGCGAGGACACCGTGATGTAGCCGACCAGGTTCACCCCGGCCGCACCGGAGGCCAGGTCGTCGCCTCGCTGGTCCACCCGGCCGGTGTGGGCCAGGTCGCGCGGGTCGACCGTCCGGTTCATCTTGGCCGCGCGGCTGGCCTCCGCCTCGTCGTTGGTCTTCTCGGTCAGCATCCGCTCGATCGCGACGTCGGTGGGCTCCAGGTCCATCGTCACCGCGACTGTCCGGATCACGTCCGGGGTGTGCACCAGCAGCGGCGCCAGGAAGTTGACCCCCACCGGGGTCAGCGGCCACTCCTTGATCCACGCGGTGGCGTGGCACCACGGCTCCCGGGTCGCCGACTCGCGGGTCTTCGCCTCCAGGTACTGCGGGTTGGTCGCGTCCAGTTCGGCCGGCCAGGCGTTGCGCCGGGACATCGCCTGGATGTGGTCGATCGGGTGGTCCGGGTCGTACATCGAGTGCAGCAGCGAGGAGAGCCGGGCCTGCCCCAACGGCTGGCGCACCCGGATGTCCGCCTCCGCCAGCCGGGCGCAGATGTCGGTCAGCTCGCGCGCCATCACGGCCGCCAGCCCCTCGTCGTCCCGGGCCCGCCGACCGGTCGCCGTACGGCCCATCGCGTGCGCCTCGGCCGCCAGGTCGCGGGTGTAGTGCATGCAGGCCACCAGGTACGCCCGGTGCTGCTCCGAGGAGGTCGACACCATCGACTGCAACTGGTCGTACGAGTCCTGCAGCCAGCGCGGCGCGTCGTGGTCCCCGCGCCGCTCGACGTCCTTGGCGTGCGCGTCCGGGTCGGCCGGCAGCGTCCGGGCCAGGATCTGCAACCGGGTCACGAAGCCGTCCCCGTTGGCGACGTGCTTCAGCAGCGTGCCGAACCGGTCGACCAGCGCCTCCTGGTCCTCCGAGTCGCGCAGGCCGACACCCGGGCCCTCGATCTCGATCGCGGCCGTCACCGTCCGCCGCTCCAGGTGCATCAGCACCCCGACCTCGTCCGGCCCGAACGGCGCGGCCAGCCAGCGCAGCCGCCCCACCCCGGGCGGCGGGCCGACCTCCACCTCCCGGCCGTCCATCCGGGTCCCGGCGTCCATCACGTCCGAGCGCCACACCGACCGGCCGCTGCGCACCGTCCGGCGGTAGGTGCGGTTGATCTCCGCCCACTTGTAGAACGTCCGCCTGCGGTACGGCACGTACACCGCCGCGATGGCCACCATGGGCAGGCCGATCAGGCCGCCGATCCGCAGCGGCAGGATCGGCATCAGCAGGCCCCAGAGCATGCCGAGGAACGCCCCGAAGATGATCAGGACGATCTCGCCGGACTCCCGGTTGCGGCCGATCGGCGCGTTCGGGCGGGCCTTGCCGATCAGGTAGGTGCGGCGCTGGTGCACGTACGGCTGGGCGTACTGGGCTCCGTACTGGCCGAGCGGTTCACTGCTCACTTACCCGTCACCCTCCCTTCGCTGAGTTGCTGTCGCGGATCGGAACCGAGGTCTGCGGCGGCCCGGCCTGCGGTGGTGGCGCCGGCGTCCGCCCGGCGTGCGCGGCGATGCCCGGCGCGACCGAACCGCCGCCCGCACCCCCGCCGCCACCCGCACCGACCGGCCCGCGGTCTCCGTGGGTGGTGATGCCCTGCTTCATCAGGTTCGCGGTGCCGTTGATCATCGCCGAACCGGCCGACACCGCACTCGCCCGGGCATGGCGCATGTTCATGATCTCGTCGCCGAAGCCCGGCACGAAGCGGTACACCGCGGCGCTCGCGAAGATCGACAGGAACAGGATCGCCAGCCCCGACAGCACCCGCGCGAAGTCGTCGCTGGCCCCGGCCCCCGACGCCACCGCACCCGCCAGGCCCAGGATGACCACGATGATCGGCTTCGCCAGGTCCACCGCCACCATCACCCCCGCCCACCGGCGCACGTGCTTCCACAGCTGCTTGTCCACCAACCCCGCGTACACCGCCGTACCCAGCAGCGCGCCCACGTACAGCATCGCCGCCCGGATCAGCAGCTCGATCCAGAGCACCGCCGCCGCCAGCACCGCCACCAACGACACGATGATCAGGATCAGCGGGCCGCCGCCCATGTCCCCCTTCTCCAGGGTGTCGGCGAACGCGCCCAGGTACGACCCGGTGTCCGACTTCGTCCCCACCGCGATCGCCTTGGTCAGCCCGTCCGTCACGCTCACCACGGTGTAGAGGATCAGCGGCGTGAACGCGGACGCCACGACGGTCAGCCACAGGAAGCCGATCGCCTCCGTGAACGCCGTCGCCAACGGCGCCCCCCGCACCGCCCGCTTCGTCACCGCCAGCAGCCACAGCACCAGCGTGATCACCGTCGACACGGCGAACACCACCGCGTACTGCTGCAGGAACGACGCATTGGTGAAGTCCACCTGCGTCGTCCCGTCGATCGCGCTCGACAACTTCCGCACCACCCAAGCCGCCGCCTGGGCACACCCCTTGGCCAACGACCCCAACGGATCGGCCACACTCCCGATGGCCCCACCGCCCGGAAGCGAGCCGGAGCCGCCCGGAGCGCAGTAGACGTCGTTCCCGGGCAGGGGAACACCCGGGCAACTCGTATTGGTCGTCCCTGAGGTCGGGGTCGGCGACGGCTCCGCCATGGCGCGGTGGGCCGTCAGGACCACCGTGAGGACGCCGAACAGCGCCCCGCCGGCCAGGCGGCTCATGCCCCGACGCACGAAACCGGAACAACCGTCAGCGGGCATAACGGAAGCCTCCGAACTGCTCGACGGCACCAGTGATCTCCTCGGCGGTTGCGGCCTGCTGGTCCGGCGGAACCGGCGCCGGACCGGCTGCTCGGCTGAAGTCGGTGAGCTTCCAGTCCGTCCCGGTCCAGCGCAGGCTGAGTACCAGGGTGAACCACTCCTCGGACACCGGCCTGGTGGAACGCTCGCCGGCCAGTCCGAACAACCCGGTGCACCAGACGTCGACCTTGACGCTCTCCGCGGTGTAACTGCTGCTCTTGGTCCCGACCGGGACCGTCCGGCTGACGAACGCCATCCCCTTGGGCGGCTGTCCCTGGGCATCGACCCCGAACCTGGCCGCCGTCTCGGGAGAGAACCCCTGGTCCAGGCGGCTCTGGAGGCCCGAGACCGCGCCCGGGTCGGCGATGGTGGCGACGATGGTGTGGCGGCTGTCGGCGCGGAACATGTCGGCGGAGCCGATCGCCACCGCGTAGTTGGCGGCGGCGGACTGGGCGCCCTGGTCGGTGTGCGGGTAGCCGGAGCCGATGCCGTTGGTGGTGGTGCCGACGGGCTGGTCGCCGCTGGGGGCGGGGCCGGCGCCGGCGGGCGCGGTGGGGGCGGCGTGGTCGGCGGAGCGGCCGGTGCTGCCGGGGTCGGGTTTGTCGCGGTTGGCGATGGAGATGGCCACGACGAGCAGGGTGACGACGACGAGGACGGTCAGCAGGGTGCGGAGCGGTCGGGCCTGACGCTGGGTCGGCTGGGAGGAGGGCTGTTCGCCGACCGGCAGCCGCGTACGGGTGTGCGGCTGGTCGTCGGACAACGGCACGGCGGCCCTCCTGGTGCGGGGAGCCGGGGGGCTCCGGGGGACCTCCGCCGGGGGCCCTCCGCCGGGGGCGGGCGCGGACGGAGGGTGGGAACGGGGGGTGGACTGCTGGCGGGTGGGCTCGGGGCGGTCCGGACGGGGACCTGGCCCCGGGGCGGGCGGGCCTGGCTACTGCTGTCCGATCGTCAGATCGCCATGCCGTAGACAATGGTGAACAGAGTGCCGAGTGATCCAATGATGAACACGCCGGTCAGACCGGCGACGATCAGCCCCTTGCCCTGTTCGGCGCCGAAGCTGTCGCGCATCGCGGTCGCACCGATCCGCTGTTTGGCCGCCCCCCAGACGGCGATGCCGAGGCAGAGGAGGATGGCGACGGCCATGATGACCTCGACCATCACCCTGGCCTCCGACCCGAGGGTCGCGAACGGGCCCCAGTCCGGGGCGATCCCGCCGATGATGGTGTCGATATTCGGCTTCTTTGGTGGGTCCTCGGCCAGGTGGCCGATCGCGTTCGTGTGCACGCTGCTCAGGTTCATTTCCATCTCACCGCCCGATCAGGCAAATTCAAGGGCCCTGACCCCGCCCGCGCGAAGGGTCGGTACCTATTCTTGGCCAGATCTGATGTCGACTTGGCTACTTCTCGCGGATTGGTCGTGAGGTACCGGGCACGTACGCGAGGATGTCCACCGTACGAAGGATAGCGCTCACTCTTTGTATCTCTGATGATTGCGGTGAGCAACGCCTTCCGGAACACTTCGACTGACGATTCGTCGGGATGGTGCTGATGGTACTCCGGAAGGCCGGTACGGCCGCCGCCGCTGCGGGAGTTGTGACGTTCGGGTTGCTCGGTTTGGTGACGGTGGGGACGTTCGCGGCGAGTGGGACGCCGCAGCAGTCGGCGAATCACGCCGCACTCTCGCCGGGGACGGTCCCGGCGGCGTTCCAGGCGCCGATCCAGCAGTGGGGCGCGCTCTGCCCGGAGATCTCGCCGCCGATGCTCGCGGCACAGCTCTACCAGGAAAGCGGTTTCGATCCGAAGGCCCAATCGGGCGTCGGGGCACAGGGAATGGCGCAGTTCATGCCCGATACCTGGGCGGCGTACGGCACGGATGCCAATGGGGACGGCAAGAAGGACGTCTGGGACCCGCTGGACGCGATCGCCTCGGCGGCCACCTTCGACTGCGCGCTCGCGAAGGACGTCGCCAAGGTCCCGGGCGACCGGCAGGCCAACCTGCTGGCCGCCTACAACGCCGGCCCGTACGCGGTGACCAAGTACAACGGGGTGCCGCCGTACAAGGAGACCCAGGGCTATGTGAGGAACATTCAGGCGATGGCCCGCAGCTTCACCGTGCCCACGGCGCCGGTGGAGGTGTCCGGGCAGTCGGCCGCGGCGATCTACTTCGCGCAGAGCAAGCTCGGGACGCCGTACCTGTGGGGCGGGGAGGGGCTGCCCTCGCAGAACGGGCGGTTCGACTGCTCGGGCCTGACCCAGGCGGCGTACGCCAGCGTGGGCATCACGCTGCCCCGGGTGGCGAACGACCAGTGGTACGCCGGCCCGCACCCGTCGCGCGATCAGCTGCGGCCGGGCGACCTGGTGTTCTGGGCGACGGACCTGAACGATCCGCGGAGCATCCACCACGTCGGGATCTACGTCGGCGGCGGCTACATGATCAACGCGCCGCACACCGGCGCGGTGATCCGCTACGACAAGATCGACACCAGGGAGTACATCGGCGCGACCCGGGTCACCTCGGACGGCGCCCAGGCGCTGCCGGCCCGCAACGCGGACGGTTCCGTGAGCGCCCCGAGCCGCCCTGGCTCGACGACGCCGACCAGCCCGACCAGCCCGACCAGCCCGACCGCGGCGACCACCCCCTCGGCCCCGGTGGCCCCGGCAGCCCTGGCGAGCCCCAGCGGCGCCGCCACCCCGCCCGCCGCCGGACCGCCTGCGGCCGCCGCACCACCCGCCCCGACCGGCCCGGACCCCGCCGGGGCGGGGCGGCCGGCAGCGAGGAACTGAGCCGCCCGTGGCCCCGAGGTGTGAGTGCCCTGTGGACGCTGAGTCAAGTTTCCATAACCGCGCGTTTCCGTGGAACGCTGTGCCCCGGCGATGACGTTGATCCCGATGGCCCACCGTCAGCTTCCCGCGCCGGGAAGGGCCCCGACCGGATCGAACAGCTGCAGCGGACCAGAAGGAGGTGCGGCGTGTCGACGCCGCTTGCCGACACGACCAACCCCGACCTCGGCCTGCTCTACGCCGTCAACGGACTGGCCAAGCGCTCCCCGCAGTGGCTGGACCACCTGGTCTCGTGGATCGGTGAGTACGGCATCCTGATCGGCCTGGCGATGCTGGGCCTGGTGGCCTGGCTGCAGGCGAGACGCCGCCCGGACGCGCCGGTGGCCGTCGCCGGGCTGCTCTGGGTGCCGCTCTCCGTCGCCATCGCCGAGCTGGCCAACCTGCCGATCGCCGCGATCGTGAACCGCCCGCGCCCGTTCGTCGACCACGGCGGGCTACTGGTGCTGGTGGACGGCAAGGCCGGCACCCACTCCTTCGTCAGCGACCACTCGACCATGACGATGGGCGTGGCGGTGGCACTGTTCCTGGTGAACCGGCGGCTCGGCTGGATCGCCGGGGGCCTGGCCCTGTTGCAGGGCTTCTGCCGGATGTTCATGGGCGTGCACTACCCGACCGACGTGATCGGCGGATTCGCGCTCGCCGCCGCGGTGGTGCTGCTGCTGGCGCCGATCGCGATGGCGGTGCTGGTCCCGCTCTGCCACGCGCTGGGCCGGACCGCCCTCGCCCCGCTGATCCGGGCGCCGGAGCGGGCCGGCGCCGGCCCGCGCGGCCGGCGGCGCGGGCGTGAGCGCGGGGCGGTGCGTTCCGAGGAGCAACCGCCGGAGTCCGATCTGGCGGCGTGAGCCGCCCGGCCCGGCTACCCCGGTCCGCCGCCGCTCTCGGCGAGGGCGAGGTGGTCGTCCCCCTCGCGCCGGGCAAGGTCGCGCGAGCGGCGGGCCGGTGAGAACCAGCCGCAGCTGCAGGTCGCGAAGGCGAAGGAACCGCGCTCGCTGACCGCGACACGGTGTTCGGGCATCCGGGCGGTGCCGGGGAAGGCCGGCAGCTCACTGTGCACGTGGTTCACCGTAACGCGCCGGGCGCCGGGCGCGCGATGCCGTCCGCAAGACCTCTTCCGCGTAACCCTTCGCGGCTCAACTCGTTTGCCCGGAAAGAGCTCTGTTCACCTGGTGGTGTCGGCAGGGCAGTCGGGCCCGAGGGGGTTGTCGCGAGGATGAAGATGACCGACCAGCAGCGTGGCGGACGGCCGGGGCGCCGTCCGCTGCCGCATCTGCGTTCGGCGGCCGGGGCCGCCCTGCTCGCCGCCGCCCTGGCCGGCCTGTCCGCCGGCTGCGCGGCCGGCTCCGGCGGCGGCTCCTCCGACCGGCAGTCGGGTGCCCCCGACCAGCTCGCCGCGGACCCGCTGACGGCGGTGCGCAACAGCGCCGACATCACGGGCCGCACCGGCTCCGCGCACACCGCCACCGAGCTGGTCACCGAGTCGTCCGAGAAGAAGGCCGTCTTCACCGGGACGGGCGGCTACGACTACGTGAAGCGGATCGGCCAGCTGGAGGTCCAGGTGCCGCCGGGCGCGGCGACCACCGGGAAGATCGTCGAGGTGGTCCTGCCGGGCACCGTCTACCTGCAGAACAGCGGCGCCAAGGTGCCCGAGGGCAAGTGGGTCAAGCTGGACGTGCGCCAACTGCCGGACGGCAACCTGGTCAGCAGCGGCGCCACCGACCCGGCCTCGGCGGCGGGCGCCCTGCGCGGGGCGCAGAAGGCGGACGCGGTCGGCACCGAGACTGTCGACGGGGTGGCGCTGCACCACTACCGCGGCACCCTGGACCTGGCCAAGGCGGCCGACGCGACCGGCGGCCGCGGCGGGGACGGCCTGCGGATGGGGGCCCAAACCTTCACCGTGAAGGAGGTCCCGTACGACGCCTGGCTGGACGACCAGGGCCGGCTGCACAAGGTGGTCGAGGTGTTCACCTTCGCCGGGGTGGCCGGTTCGAAGGAGGCCAAGGACCAGGTGAAGGTGACGTCGACCACCTCGGTGACGGACTTCGGCAAGCCGGTGAAGGCGGCCGAGCCGCCGGCCTCGGACATCTACGCGATGAAGCCCTCGGAGAGCCCGAAGTAGGCCGCCGGGGCAGGGCTCCGGCGCCGGGGCGAACCGGGGAGCCGCCGGAGCGGGTGGCCGCCCGGGGAGCGGCGGTCACCCGTTTCGGCGGCGCCGAGATGGCCCGTCCGTGCCATGTGGACGGGCTCCGAAGTGCCTAGGCTGGACGTCGGGTGGCTGCCGCCCGGGCTGGCGAGGCACTGAAGGGGTGGTGCAGGTGGTGTCGTCCACGGGCGGCCGCAGCGGCGGCCACGACGACGCGGCCCTCGACGAGATCGATCTGGCCGGCGAGCTGATGATCGCCGCGACGGCCAGCACCGGCGACCGGCTGCCGACCGAGCGGATCGACGAGGTGCTGCTCGACCGGGCCGAGCCGGGGCGGACCGACGGCGAGGCCTGCCGGCAGGCCGACGGTTAGGTCGCTCCCGGCCCAGGGGCGTTCGCGGCCCAGGGACGTTCGCGGCTGGGGGTGTTGGCGGTCCGGACCCGCGCGCCCGGCCCGGACCAGGCCCGGCCTCAGCTGCGCAGCAGCCGAGCGATCGCGGCCGTGGCCTCCGTGACCTTGGCGTCGAGTTCGGCGCCGCCCTCCTCGGCGGCGGCCGCGACGCAGTGCCGCAGGTGCTCCTCCAGCAGGGACAGTGCGAAGGACTGCAGCGCCTTGGTTCCGGCCGAGACCTGGGTGAGCACGTCGATGCAGTAGACGTCCTCGTCGACCATGCGCTGGAGGCCGCGGATCTGGCCCTCGATCCGGCGCAGCCGCTTGAGGTGGGCGTCCTTCTGGGCGCTGTAGCCGTGCGGGCCGTGCCCGCCCTGATGTCCTGCGGCGGCCGCGGGGACGGCGGGTGCGTCGGCCTGCGCGTCGGTGCCGTGCCCGTGGTCCGGCTCGGTGCGCGCTTGCGTCGTGGTCATCGGCCCGCCTTCGTCTGGATGCCTGGTGGCTGCGTCGGCCACCAGTGTCCAACACCGGGGCCGTCCGTGGTGTTCCGACGGCCGACGCGGCATGTGCCGAAGGGTTCGGGACGGGTTCCGGACGGTCTGCGAACGGGCTGCGACCGGGCTGCGGGCGGCCCGCCGCGCGGTTCACCCGTCTGAGCGGCGCCCCCGTCTTCCGTACGTACCACGGGGACAATCCGGGCGAGGTTCCGTCAGACTGGGGGCTCACGTCCGCACCTGGGTGTGCGGTCCGGGTCAGCTGGTGCGGCAGCCGAACGGAAGAGGAGGTTCCGCCTCCACCATCACCACCCCGTTTGCACGATTGCGCTTGGTTGCACCTAGCATCGTTCAGTCCCTACCCCGCACATCGGAGATTTCCGTGCGTTTTAGCCTGACCCCGAAGGAGACGAGCTTCTACGACATGTTCTCTGCCGCCGCGGAGAACCTCGTCGTCGGTTCGAAGCTCCTGCTGGAACTGCTGGGATCAGACGTGTCGGCCCGCGCGGAGATCGTCGAGCGCATGCGCGCCGCCGAGCACGCCGGGGACGACACCACCCATGCCGTGTTCCACCAGCTGAACTCGTCCTTCATCACGCCCTTCGACCGCGAGGACATCTACAACCTCGCCTCGTCGCTGGACGACATCATGGACTTCATGGAGGAGGCCGTCGACCTGGTCGTCCTCTACGACATCCAGACGCTGCCGAAGGGGATCGAGCAGCAGATCGAGGTGCTGGCCCGGGCCGCCGAGCTCACCGCCGAGGCGATGCCGAACCTGCGCAGCATGTCGAACCTCACCGAGTACTGGATCGAGGTCAACCGGCTGGAGAACCAGGCCGACCAGATCCACCGCAAGCTGCTCGCCCACCTGTTCTCCGGCCAGTACGACGCCATCGAGGTGCTCAAGCTCAAGCAGGTCGTGGACGTTCTTGAGGAGGCGGCGGACGCGTTCGAGCACGTCGCCAACACGGTGGAGACCATCGCCGTCAAGGAGTCCTGACCCTCGTGGACATGGCAGCACTCATCGCCGTCGTCGGCGTTGCGTTCTTCTTCACCTACACCAACGGCTTCCACGACTCCGCGAACGCGATCGCCACCTCGGTCTCCACCCGGGCGCTGACCCCCAGGGCCGCGCTGGCGATGGCCGCGGTGATGAACCTGGCCGGCGCCTTCCTCGGCAGCGGCGTGGCGCACACCGTCTCCCAGGGGATCATCGAGACCCCCACCGGCGACCGGGGCATGGTGATCCTGTTCGCCGCACTGGTCGGGGCGATCGCCTGGAACCTGGTCACCTGGTACTTCGGTCTGCCGTCCTCCTCCTCGCACGCGCTGTTCGGCGGCATGGTGGGCGCGGCCATGGCCGGCGGCATCGACGTGATCTGGGGCGGCGTCCTCGACAAGATCGTCATCCCGATGATCGTCTCGCCGGTGGTCGGCCTGGTCGGCGGCTTCCTGGTGATGCTGGCGATCCTGTGGATCTTCCGCCGGGCCAACCCGCACAAGGCCAAGCGCAACTTCCGGGTCGCCCAGACCGCCTCGGCCGCCGCGATGGCGCTGGCGCACGGTCTGCAGGACGCGCAGAAGACCATGGGCATCGTGGTGATGGCCCTCACCATCTCCGGCCACCACTCCGGCGAGGGCATCCCGGTGTGGGTGAAGATCTCCTGCGCCACGATGCTCTCGCTGGGCACCTACGCGGGCGGCTGGCGGATCATGCGGACGCTCGGACGCAAGATCATCGAGCTGGACCCGCCGCAGGGCTTCGCCGCCGAGGCCACCGCCGCGACGGTCATGTACGTCACCTCGTTCGTCTTCAAGGCGCCGATCTCCACCACCCACGTGATCACCGCGGCGATCATGGGCGCGGGGGCCACCAAGCGGATCCGCGCGGTGCGCTGGGGCGTCGCCAAGAACATCGTGCTCGGCTGGTTCATCACGATGCCGGCGGCCGCCATCGTCGCAGCGCTGGTGTACTGGTTCGCCCACCTGTTCTGGGGCTGACCGGCCCCGCACGTGACAGGGCCCGCCCCCACATCTCGGGGGCGGGCCCTTCTTCATGCTCCACGGCGGCACCGCCATGCAGCACCGCGGAGCAGCCTGTGTGCTCGCCGTTCGCCTCCGGACACCGCGGTCCGTCGGCCGGTGGCGGGGGTACGGCCTAGCCGAAGCGGCCGGAGATGTAGTCCTCGGTCGCCTGGACCGACGGGTTGGAGAAGATCCGCTGGGTGTCGTCCAGCTCGACCAGCTTGCCCGGCTGGCCGACGCCGGCCAGGTTGAAGAAGGCGGTGCGGTCGCTGACGCGGGCCGCCTGCTGCATGTTGTGGGTCACGATGACGATGGTGAACTGCGACTTCAGCTCGCCGATCAGGTCCTCGATCGCGAGGGTGGAGATCGGGTCGAGCGCGGAGCAGGGCTCGTCCATCAGCAGGACCTGCGGTTCGACCGCGATGGCGCGGGCGATGCACAGCCGCTGCTGCTGGCCGCCGGAGAGGCCGGCTCCCGGCTTGTTCAGCCGGGTGTGGACCTCGTTCCAGAGGTTGGCGCCCTTCAGCGAGCGCTCGACCACCTCGTCCAGGACGGACTTCTTGCGCACGCCCGCGAGCTTGAGGCCGGCGATCACGTTGTCGTAGATCGACATGGTCGGGAACGGGTTCGGGCGCTGGAAGACCATGCCGACCGAGCGGCGGACGGCGACCGGGTCGACGTTCGAGGCGTAGAGGTTCTCGTCGTCCAGGAGGACCTTGCCCTCGACCCGGGCGCCGGGGATCACCTCGTGCATCCGGTTGAGGGTGCGCAGGAAGGTGGACTTGCCGCAGCCGGAGGGGCCGATGAAGGCGGTCACCGAGCGGGGTTCGATGCTCATCGAGATGTCCTCGATGGCCTTGGTGGTGCCGTAGTAGGCGGACAGTCCGCTGACGTCGATGCGCTTGGCCATGATCGTTGCTTCTCTCGTCTGTCTTCGTACGTCAGTCGGTCAGTGTCCGCCCTTGGGCGAGCGCCAGCGTGCGATGCCCCGGGCGATGAGGTTGAGCCCCATCACGAAGGCGATCAGCACCAGCGCGGCGCCCCAGGCGCGGGCGTAGCCGAAGTCGTTGTTGACCACCGAGTACTGCTGCCAGATGTACATCGGCAGGGACTGCTGCGGTCCGTCGAACGGGTTGCTGTTGATGGCGTCGGCGCCGAAGACCAGCATCAGCACCGGGGCGGTCTCGCCCGTGATGCGGGCGACCGCCAGCATCACGCCGGTGGTGATGCCGCCGATCGCGGTGGGGAGGACGATCCGCAGGATGGTCTTCCACTTCGGCACGCCGAGCGCGTACGAGGCCTCGCGCAGCTCGTTCGGGACGAGCTTGAGCATCTCCTCGGTGGACCGGACCACGACCGGCATCATCAGGATCGCCAGTGCGAGGCTGCCCGAGAAGCCCGAGTAGCTGAAGCCCAGGGCGATGTTCCAGAGCGAGAGGACGAACAGACCGGCGACGATCGACGGGATGCCCGTCATGACGTCGACGAAGAAGGTGACGGTCTTGGCGAGCGTGCCGCGGCCGTACTCGACCAGGTAGACGGCGGTCAGCAGACCCACCGGGGCGGCCATCGCGGTGGCCAGGGCGACCTGCTGCATGGTGCCGAGCAGCGCGTGGTAGATGCCGCCGCCGGGGCCGGAGGCGATCACGCCCTTCATCGAGTGGCTCAGGAAGTTCCCGTTCACCACGCCGATGCCCTGCTGGATCGTGTAGACCGTCAGGGAGATCAGCGGGACCACGGCCAGGATGAAGGCGACCCAGACCACCGAGGTGGCGAACCGGTCCTTGGCCTGGCGGCGGCCCTCGACCTGGGCCGAGACGCCGTAGCTGATCAGCAGGAACAGCACGGCCGAGATCAGGCCCCACTGCAGGTGGCTCTCCAGCCCGCCGACGGCGCCGATCCCGCAGCCGAGCGCGATCGAGCCGACCGCGACGGCGGCCGGGGCCCACTTGGGCAGCCGGTTGGCGGTCAGCGACCGGCTGAGCGGCCGGGCGTCGGCCGTGACGGAAGTCGTTGCCGCGGTCATGCGTTGGCCCCCGAGTACTCCTTGCGGCGGGCGATGATCAGTCGCGCGGCACCGTTCACCAGCAGGGTGATGACGAACAGGACGAGGCCGGAGGCCATCAGGGCGTCGCGCCCGTTGTTGCCGGCCTCGGCGAACTTCAGCGCGATGTTCTGCGCGAAGGTGCCGCCGCCCGCGTCCAGGATGTGCAGCGAGAGCACGTTGCTCGCGGACAGCACCACCGCGACGGCGATGGTCTCACCGAGCGCGCGCCCGAGGCCGAGCATCGAGGCCGAGATGATGCCGGGGCGGCCGAACGGCAGCACCGCGGTGCGGATCATCTCCCAGCGGGTCGCGCCGAGCGCGAGCGCCGCCTCCTCCTGCATCCGCGGCACCTGGCGGAACACCTCGCGGGAGACCGCCGTGATGATCGGCAGGACCATGATCGCCAGCAGGATGCCGACGGTGAACAGGTTGCGCGGGGTGCCGGACTTGGTCTGGTCGAAGAGGTACGTCCAGCCGAGGTACTGGTTGAGCCAGCTGGTCAGGCCGTCCATGTGCGGGACCAGGAAGAGCGCGCCCCACAGGCCGTAGACGATGCTGGGGACGGCGGCGAGCAGGTCGACCAGGTAGGCGAACGGCTGGGCGATCTTCCGCGGCGCGTAGTGCGAGATGAACAGCGCGATCCCGATGGCCACCGGGACGGCGATCGCCATCGCGATGACGGCGCTGACGAGGGTGCCGAAGGCCAGGACGGCGATGCCGAAGACCGGCTTCGTGGCGTCCGGCGTCCACTCGAAGGTGGTGAGGAAGTTGCCCTCGTTGGTGCTGAGCGCCAGGACCGCGCGCCAGGCCAGGAAGCCGGCGATCGCGGCCATGATGACCAGCAGCAGGATGCCCGAACCGCGGGCGAGGTTCATGAAGATCTTGTCGCCGAAGCGGCTGTCGCGCGGTCGGCGTTCCCTGCCTCGCGGGGCGGCAGGGGAGGATGAAGTCATTGTCTACTCCGGTCTGGTGGTGCCGCCCCGGAAGGGGGACGGCACCATGGCGGCGGTGCCCCGGACGTTCGTGCTGGGTCGGTGCGTTCCGGTGGGACGACCCCGGCCCCCCTCGCTCACGGGGCCGTCCCACCGGTGCTCCTGTCGGGTCAGGCCAGGGAGGAGACGGCGGCCTTGACCTTGTCGCTGATGGCGGCGGGGAGCGGGACGTAGCCCTTGTCGCCGATCGCCTTCTGCGCGGCGTCGCTGACCGCGTAGGTCAGGAAGGACTTGAGGTTGTCCAGGTTCTCCGGCTTGTTGCCCTTGTCGCAGGCGATCTCGTAGGTCACCAGGATGATCGGGTAGGCGTTGTCGGCCTTGGTCCCGTAGTCCAGGGAGAGGGCGAGGTCGCCGTCGGTGCCCACGACGGTGGAGGAGGCGAAGGTGAGGGCGGCGTTGGCCGCGGTCGCCTCGACGGGCTTGGCCGCACCGGTGGCGATCTTGGCGCTCTTGAGGTTGTTGCTCTGCGCGTAGGACAGCTCGGCGTAGCCGATGGAGTTCTTGACCTGCTTGATCTGCGCGGAGACGCCGGCGCTGCCCTGGGCGGACTGGCCGCCCTTGCCCTTCCACGCCTTCTCCGGCGCCGCGGTCCAGGCGCCACCGGAGGTCTTGGCGAAGTAGGAGGTGAGGTTGTAGGAGGTCCCGGAGTCGTCCGAACGGTGGACGGTCTGGATCTCGGCGTCCGGCAGCTGCACGCCCGGGTTCAGGGCGGCGATCGCCGGGTCGTTCCACTTGGTGATCTGCGAGTCGAAGATCTTGGCGGAGGTCGGGCCGTCCAGGACCAGGTTGTCGACGTTGTCGACGTTGTAGACCAGCGAGACGAGACCCGCGACCAGCGGCAGGTCGATCGCCTTGCCACCGGTGCAGACCGTCTTGGAGGCGTCGACGTCGGCGGGCTTGAGCGCGAAGTCGGTGCCGGCGAAGGCGACCTTGCCCTGGTTGAACTGCTGGACACCGGCGCCGGAGCCGCCACCGCTGTAGTTGACGGTGGTGCCGGAGCAGGACGCGCCGTAGGTGGTCTTCCACACGTCGATCGCGTTGGCCTGAGCCGTCGAGCCCGCAGCGAGCAGCGTCCCGCCCTTGCCACAGTTGACCGCGGCGGCCGAAGCGGAGCCGCTGGAGCCACCGGCGGCCTTGGCGCCGTTGTCGTCCGAGCCGCAGGCAGCGAGCGACAGCGAGCTGACGAGCGCCATGGCACCGATGGCGAGGGCCTTGGAGCGGCCGTTCCGCTGGAGCTTCACAGGGGTGTCCCTTTCTGTGGCATTGCCCGTCGCGCGGGCCGTGCGAGGACGGCGGAGCGCGGGTTCTGCTGTGGTCCGGGGCCCGTTCGGCCCTCCGGTAAACCCGAAGTTAGGCCGGGTAGGTGACACGACAGCCGGTCACAAGTGAACGGAGAGTGAACCTCGAAAGGATGACAGGAAACTACGTCAGGTAGTCACGGTTGCGTCACGGCAAGGGCGCGACGAGATCACTTCCACCGTTCCTTCACCGATGGAGACCGCTCGTCCCTCACCGATGGTGACCGCTCGCCCGTACGGGCTTCGCACCCAGGATCGCCAGCAGGGCGTCGACCAGCAACCGGTCGCGGTCGTGCGTCAACCGGGCACGGGCCTTCCCGGCGGGCAGCCACTCCAGCCGGTCCACCTCGCGGTTCGGCCGGAACGCCCCGCTCGACGGCACCGCCGCCCAGTAGCGCACCTCCTTCGGCCGGCCCTGCGCCAGGTAGTGCTGGGCCGGCAGCTCCGGACCGAGCAGGCAGGCGAACCCGGTCTCCTCGCGCACCTCGCGCAGCGCCGCCGCGACGACCCCCTCCCCCGGGTCGAGCTTGCCCTTCGGCAGGCTCCAGTCGTCGTACTTGGGCCGGTGGATCACCGCGATCCGCGGCCGCCCCAGCCGGCCGCTCTTCTTCGGCCGGCCCGGCAGCCACAGCACCGCGCCCGCCGCCAGGATCACCCGGGCGTGCCCCGCCCCGGTCGCGGCCGCGTCCACTGCCGGCCCGGTGCTCAGGCGATCGCGCAATTCAGGCCGTCCGTGGTACGGGGGAATGCCCCCAGCCCTCGGCAGGGGGGAGGTCCGGCCAGCCGTCCGGACCGGGCGGGAGGTCGGGCCACCGGCGGCCGAAGGCGTACCGCGCCGCCTCCACCTCCAGTCGCTGATCAGCATGCACCACGCCCAGCACGTAGGCGGTCGCCGGGGTGATCCGCGGGGTCCGCGCGGCGGTGGCCGCGGTGACCGCGGCGTCCGCCGCCTCCTGGTGCCGGCCCAGCACCCCGTCCAGCTCGTCCAGTTCGGCGGACCCGCGACCGCACACCTCCAGCGCGTACCGGGCCCGCTTCACCAGGATCCGCGTCCGTGCCCACGGCGCGTCGTCGGCCGCCAGCGCCGTGTCCGCGTCCACCGCGCCGCGCGCCGCCGGGACGGCGCCCAGCCGGCGCAGCCCGTCGCCGCCGTACGGCGTGGCGGCCCGGTGCAGCGGCAGCTGCTGGGCGCTCGCCGACAGCGCCGTGAACGCGGCGGCCGCCTGCGGCAGCAGCACCGCCGGCGCCCGGCCGCCCGCCGACTCCAGCAGCGGGGCATCGCCGACCAGCAGCGTCATCCGGTCCGCCAGCGCGTGCAGCCGGGCCGACCGGAGCTCCTGGAGCACCGAGGAGTGCGCCCTGGTCCGGGCCAGGGTCAGCTGCCGGTCCAGCAGCGCCCGCGCCTTGGGCGCCCCGACGTGCCCGGCCAGCATGCCCGTCCCGTCCGGATCGCTGCCGCTCAGCGAGTCCAGCGCGCCCAGCAGCCGGGCCGAACGGCGGACGTAACCGGGCTCCAGCGCCAGCAGGTTGAGCAGCCAGCGCAGCTCGGTGCGCGACTCCTGGGCCCAGGCCTGCTCGAAGACGGAGCCGAAGGTGTGCAGCAGCCCGCCGATCCGCCGGACCGCCCGCAGCAGGTCGGCGGTACCGGCCGCCGGGACGACCGCGGCCGTCCCCGGTCTGGCGCCGACCTCGCCCACCGTCAGCGGCAGGGCGCGCAGGAACGCGCCGGCCTGGGCGGTGAGGTGGCTGGAGAGGATGTCCCCGGCGGTCGTGGTGGCGGCCGCCTGGGCCGTCATCGGCGCATCGGTCATGGCGTGGTAGATCCCCGTTCCCCCGGGTTCGTCCCCCCGGGGCTGGTGGCCGACCGCTGGAACCGGTCCCCTGCGGTTCCAGCGGCTCGCATCAGTGGTCGCGTCAGCGCGAGGCGGCGGCCCGGCGGCGCAGGCGCGAGTCGATCAGCAGATCCTGGACGTGCCGCAGCGGCCGGCCCTCGGCGTCCTGCGAGTGGCGGGTCCACGTGCCGTCCTGCCCCAGGTGCCAGGACTCGGTCTCGTCCGACATCCCGAGGTCGATCAGGCCGGACAGCTCGGCCCGGTGGGCCGGGTCGGTGATCCGCATCAGCGCCTCGATCCGGCGGTCCAGGTTGCGGTGCATCATGTCGGCGCTGCCGATCCAGACCTCCGGATCGCTGTTGTTGCCGAAGACGAAGACCCGGGAGTGCTCCAGGAAGCGGCCCAGGATGCTGCGGACCCGGACGTTCTCGCTCAGCCCCGGCACGCCCGGCCGGATCGCACAGATCCCGCGCACCCAGACGTCGACCGGCACGCCGGCCTGCGAGGCCCGGTACAGCGCGTCGATCACGGCCTCGTCGACGATCGAGTTGACCTTGAGCTTCACGTACGCCGGCCGGCCGGCCCGGTGGTGGGCGATCTCGTTGTGGATCCGGGAGACCAGCCCGTCGCGCAGGCCGCGCGGGGCGGTCAGCAGGCGGCGGTAGGACTCCCGGCGCGAGTAGCCGGACAGCCGGTTGAAGAGGTCCGAGAGGTCGGCGCCGACCTGCGGGTCCGAGGTCAGCAGCCCCAGGTCCTCGTACAGCCGGGCGGTCTTCGGGTGGTAGTTGCCGGTGCCGACGTGCGAGTAGCGGCGCAGGGTGTCACCCTCCTGCCGGACCACCAGCGACAGCTTGCAGTGCGTCTTCAGCCCGACCAGGCCGTAGACCACGTGGCAGCCGGCCTCCTCCAGCTTGCGGGCCCACTTGATGTTGGCCTGCTCGTCGAAGCGCGCCTTGATCTCGACCAGGACCAGCACCTGCTTGCCCGACTCCGCCGCGTCTATCAGCGCGTCCACGATCGGCGAGTCACCGGAGGTGCGGTACAGCGTCTGCTTGATCGCCAGGACGTCCGGGTCGGCGGCGGCCTGCTCCAGGAAGGCCTGCACCGAGGTGGAGAAACTGTCGTACGGGTGGTGCAGCAGGACGTCCCGCTCGCGCATCGCGGCGAAGATGTCCGGCTGGGACGCCGACTCGACGTCCGTCAGCCCGCGGGCGGTGCCCGCCACGAACTTCGGGTACTTCAGCTCCGGGCGGTCCAGTTCGGCGATCCCGAACAGACCGGTCAGGTCGAGCGGACCGGGCAGCGGGAAGACCTCCGCCTCGGTGATGTTCAGCTCCCGCACCAGCAGGTCCAGGATGTAGGGATCGATCGACTCCTCGACCTCCAGCCGCACCGGCGGGCCGAAACGCCGCCGCATCAGCTCCTTCTCCAGGGCCTTGAGGATGTTCTCGGTGTCGTCCTCCTCCACCTCCAGGTCCTCGTTGCGGGTCACCCGGAAGGCGTGGTGGGCGAGCACCTCCATGCCCGGGAACAGCTCCTCCAGGTGCGCGCCCATCACGTCCTCCAGCGGGACGTAACGCTGCGGCGAGGCCTCCAGGAAGCGGGCCAGCGACTGCGGCACCTTCACCCGGGCGAAGTGCTTGTGCCCCGACACCGGGTTGCGCACCACCACGGCCAGGTTGAGCGAGAGCCCCGATATGTACGGGAAGGGGTGCGCCGGGTCGACCGCCAGCGGGGTGAGGACCGGGAAGATCTTCTGCCGGAACAGGGTGTGCAGCCGGGCCTGCTCCTTCTCGGCCAGCTCCGGCCAGCGGACCACCTCGATGCCCTCGGTGGCGAGGTCCGGCAGCACCTCCTGCTGGAAGGCGGCGGCGTGCCGCGCCATCAGCTCACGCGAGCGGGTCCAGATCAGGTCCAGCACCTCGCGCGGCTGGAGGCCGGACGCGCTGCGCTGGGCGACGCCCGTCGCGATCCGGCGCTTCAGCCCGGCCACCCGGACCATGAAGAACTCGTCCAGGTTGCTCGCGAAGATGGCGAGGAACTTGGCCCGCTCCAGCAGCGGGATCCCTGGGTCCTCGGCCAGTTCCAGGACCCGCTCGTTGAACGCCAGCCAACTGCGCTCGCGGTCCAGGAAGCGGCCCTCCGGCAGTGCGTCGAACTCCTGCTCGTCCTCGGCCGGCAGCTCGGGCGGTATCCCCAGCGCACCGGACATCCTGGCCGGCGGGGACAGCGAGGCAGAGACGGGGCGGGGGATGCTCATGGGCTCCAGCTCCTCCAGCAGCAGGACGTCGTCCGGACGCGAATGGCTCTGCGGGCCGTCGTCCTCGCCCAGGGCCAACGCCCACCCGCCGGGCGCGGTCCGTACAGGGCCGGCCGGCACGTGGCGGTCGACTCTGCACGAGCGAGACACTACGGACTTCATCCTGTGATCTTCGCGGCAGCAATTGAATCCACGGTAAACACCGCATGGCCAGGAGGAAAGCTGAGTCGGTCGGGGCAAGGGCCGGTGACGTCCGACCCCTTGCCCCGGACCGCCCGGAGCCGCTAGGCCCTGCCCGGTCCTGTAGGTCCTGTCCGGTCCTAGGCCGCCTGGTCCGCGCGGTACTGGACGCGGTACATGAGGTCCACCTCGTGGATGGTGAACCCCAGTCGTTCATATACCCGCACCGCGGCCGGATTGTCGGCGTCGACGTAGAGCAGGACCGTCTCCAGTCCGCGCCCGCCGGCGTCCGAACCGGTCAGGTGACGCAGACCGGCAGCGGTCAGGGCACGGCCTAGACCGCTGCCCTGCTCGGCCGGGTCCACCCCGACCACGTAGACCTCGCCGAGCGCCGGCTCGGTGGCGGTGGCCGGGTGCACCTTCGTCCAGTGGAAGCCGACCACCTTGCCGCCCCGGGTGGCGAGGAAGAAACCGGCCGGATCGAACCAGGGCTCGGCCAGCCGCTCGGCCAGGTCCCGCTCCGTCCAGGAGCCCTGCTCCGGGTGGTGGGCGAAGGCCAGCGCGTTCAACCGCAGCCACTCGGCGTCGTCCTCGCCGGGGCGGAAGGTCCGGAGCTCGACGCCCTCGGGGACGGCGACGGCCTCGGTCTGCGGCCCGGTGCGGCGCATCTGCCGCAGCTCTCGGACCAGCTCGGCCCCGTACCGGCCGGCCAGGTGCCGGGCCGCCGGGTGACCGCCGTGCACCCAGAAGTCCACCGCGTCGCGGCCGGCCCGGTGGGCCTGTGCCAGCACCGCGTCCACCAGCGGCCGGGCCAGGCCGCGGCCGCGGGCGGCCGGGTCGACCACCAGCTCGGCGGCGGGGTTGGCGGCGGGATTGGCGGCGGAGCCCTCCTGGACTTCGAGCTGCCCGTAACCGACGGCGGCGGCGTTCTCACTCTCGATGAAGTGGCTCACGCCGGGGCGCGGCGTATCCGAGGAACGCAGCCGAAGCCGGCCCTGCTCGGACACGGCAGCCCGGCCGTCCACCGCCTGGGCGTCCGCCAGAACGCGCAGGGCGCCGTCGCGCTGCTCGGGGCGGAGCACACTGTTCGCAATGACCGCTGTCTGATCGTCCATGCCCCGACGATACGTCACCGGAAATGCAAAGAACCCCCATCCGGTTTCCCGGATGGGGGTTCTCTGTGAATGATTGTTCGGCGGCGTCCTACTCTCCCACAGGGTCCCCCCTGCAGTACCATCGGCGCTGTAAGGCTTAGCTTCCGGGTTCGGAATGTAACCGGGCGTTTCCCTCACGCTATGACCACCGAAACACTATGAAACTGTCAACCGCACCAACCCCGTAGCCAAACGGGTTGGGGTCGTTGTTTCAGAACAACACAGTGGACGCGAGCAACTGAGGACAAGCCCTCGGCCTATTAGTACCGGTCAACTCCACCCCTCACAGGGCTTCCATATCCGGCCTATCAACCCAGTCGTCTACTGGGAGCC
>NZ_JBHWIR010000086.1:0-17065 GCF_042731835.1 Kitasatospora sp. NPDC059817
CCACCCTCGAACGCGGCACCCGCCGAAACGACGACCTCGCCAACGCCTACCGCGAATGGCTCACCACCGCTTGACAACCCATAGGAGCATCAACGGCGCCGAGCCGCGGGACGCGCCTGTCGTCAGGCTGTTCCCGGCTCGTTCCCGGCCCGCCGTCAGCCCGCCCGCTGCTCGCGGCGGAGGCGGAACAGCACGTTGGGCCGCAGCGGGCCCTCGGGGGCGGTCGGGTCCTCGAAGTCGTCGGCGGGGTCGGACGTCATGCCGAGGCGGCGCATGACGGCCTGCGAGCGGTGGTTGGTCGCGGTGGTGACGGCGAGGATCTCGGGGAGGCCGAGGGCGTCGAAGCCGTGGGCGAGGACGGCGCGGGCCGCCTCGGTCGCGTAGCCGTGGCCCCAGGCGGTGCGGGCGAGGCGCCAGCCGATCTCGACGCCGGTGAAGGGCAGGCCCTCGTCGACCTCGTCGAGGCCGGCCAGGCCGACGAACTCGCCGGTGGCGCGCACCTCGACGGCCAGCCAGCCGTATCCGCGCGCCGCGGTCTCGGCCTCGAAGCGCGCCACCGAGGCGTCGCACTGCTCGCGGGTGAGGACGTCCCCGAGGTGCTCGCGGACTTCGGGGTCGGCGTTCATCGCGGCCCAGGGTGCGAGGTCGGTGGCCCGCCAGGGGCGCAGGAGCAGGCGGTCGGTGCGCAGTTCGGTCATGCGGGCCAGCCAACGCCGACCGCGCCCGCCGGGGCAACCCGTTTTCCGCACCCCCGTACCCGGAGCGCTCCCCGGGGGCGCGCCGTGCTCAGACGCCCGGGGTCGCGGTGATCCGGCCGGCGTCGATCGCGGCGACCAGTTCGGCGTGGTCGAGCGCCGTCTGGTCGGCGTACCGGACGGAGAAGTCGGCGATCGCCTCGGCGAAGGCGTCCGCGCCGCCCAGGTAGCCGGCGATGGCGAGGCGGTCGCCGGTGCGCGCGTGGGCGCGGGCCAGGGTGCGGCCGCACAGGTCGGCGTAGGCGCGCAGGCCGGACGGGGCCAGGTCGGCGACCTCGACCGAGCCCTTCATGTCGCGCAGTTGGCGGCCGTAGAAGTGGCGCCCGGCGGGGCCGGCGGTCCAGCCGAGGAAGATGTCGCCGGCGGCCTGCATGAGGTGCTGGCCGGTGACGACACGGCGCCCGCCGCGGTGGACGGAGACCTCGGCGTCGACCCGGGTGGGCGGCAGGTGGTCCTCCAGGACGGACCGTCCGGCCTCCTTGAGCTGGAGGAACAGCGGGTCGCGGGTGTCCCGGCCCTCCAGCAGGACGATGTAGCAGCGGGTGCCGACGCTGCCGACACCGACGACCTTCATCGCCGCGTCGACGAAGCGGTAGCGGTCGAGGAGGACGCGGCGGTCCTCGGCGAGGGCGGCCCGGTAGTCGCTGAACACCTTGCCGATGTCGCGCAGTTCGTTCTTCTTCAGCGGTTCGATGAGCGGTGGCGCGCTGATGATGCGCCGCTGCCCGTCGCGTTCCTCGGTGAGCTTGCCGAAGGCGTGCAGGCTGGTGCGGCGGCGGGCCTGGGCGAGGTCGGCCTCGGCGCGCTTGCGCTGCCGGGGTTTGCGGAGCAGCGCCAGCAGGTCGCCGGCGTCGATCCGGGAGTACCAGACGTCGAGTTCGCCGAGCCCGGCGAGGCGGCGCATGGCGGTGGCGTAGCCCTCGACGGCGGTGCGGGCGGCGCGGTGGGCGCGGTCCTCGTCCTGTCCGTGGTCGCGGGCGGCGACGGCGATGCTGGCGGCCAGCCGTTTGACGTCCCACTCGAAGGGGCCGGGGTGGGTCTCGTCGAAGTCGTTGACGTCGAAGAGCAGGGCGCGTTCCGGAGAGGCGAACAAGCCGAAGTTCACCAGGTGGGCGTCGCCGCAGAGTTGGACGGTGAGGCCGGTGTCGGGGACGGCGCCGAGGTCGGCGGCCATGACGGCGGCGGCGCCGCGCAGGTAGGTGAAGGGGGTGTCGGCCATCCGCCCGTAGCGGATCGGCAGCAGCCGGGCGACCCGGCCCTCGCCCTGGCGTACCAGCACCTCGACCGGGTCGGGCCGGTCGGCGGCGGGGATCCACCGCCCGTGGGCGGAGCGGGAGACGCGGTCACGGGCGGCCCGGCCGTGCCGGCGGCGTTCGGCGGGGGTGGTCATGCGCGGCTCCTCGGTCGGCGGGACGGCGGGGACGGCGGGAGGACGAAACGGCGGACGGCGGGCGGGGTGCGTCTCCCCGCGACGCTAGGCCACGAGTGCCGGAACGCGCACCGCGCGCCCTCCGGCACTCGGCCGACCGGATGAAGCCCGCGGGACGAAGCCCCCCGGCCCCCGGCTCACTGCACGGTGAAGTCCGCCATCATCGCCATGTCCTCGTGCTCCAGGTTGTGGCAGTGCATCATGTACGTCCCCTGGTAGTCGGTGAAGCGCACCAGGACCTCGACCGCCTCGGCCGGGCGCAGGTCGACGGTGTCCTTCCAGCCGCCGTCGTACGGGCCCGGGTCGCGGCCGTTGCGGCTGAGCACCTGGAACTGGTTGAGGTGGACGTGGACGGGGTGGTGCAGGTCGGAGGTGAAGCGCCACCGCTCGGTGCTGCCGAGGGCGGGCCGGGCGAGGTCGCGGCCGGGCCGGTACAGGTCGCCGTTGATGGTCCAGCCGTAGCTGCCGCTGCGCCGGAAGACGAACTTGCGGGTGACGTCGACGGCGGAGGCGTCCAGTTCCTCGATCGCGGACAGCTTGTCGGGCACGGTCGAGTCGTCGCCGACCTTCTTGCCGGAGACGTCGAAGCGCATCACCTCCGCCGTACGGCCGCTGCCGAAGAGGTTGAGCAGGCGCACCGAGGTGCCCGGGGCGTAGCGGGAGAAGTCGACGACGATGTCGAAGCGCTCGGCGGGGGCGATCTCCAGCACGTCGTGGGCGATCGGGGCGGCGAGCAGGCCGCCGTCGGAGCCGATCTGGACGAGGGCGTCGCCGCCGGAGGGCTGCGGGTCGAGCCGGAGCCGGTAGGGGCGGGCGTTGGAGGCGTTGAGCAGGCGCAGCCGGTAGCGGGCGCGGTCGACGTCGAGGCGGGGCCAGGGGGCGCCGTTGACGAGGATGACGTCGCCGAGGACGCCGTTCATGTAGTCGTCGGTGACGCCGGGCGAGGCGAGGTCCTCGTCGATGGCGGGGTAGCGGAAGGAGCCGTCCTCGGTGAAGGAGCGGTCGGCGAGCATCAGCGGGAGGTCGCGGTCGCCGCGCGGCAGCGGCAGGGCGCTCTCCTCGTCGTCGTGGACGAGGTGGAAGCCGGCCAGGCCGCGCCAGACGCCGGGGCCGGTGAAGCCCATCCGGTGGTCGTGGTACCAGAGGGTGGCGGCGCGCTGCTCGCCCGGGTAGGTGTGGGTGCGCTCGCCCTCGGCGGTGCGCCCGGCCTCGTGGCCCATCCCCGCCATGCCGGGCATGTCGGACATCCCCTGCATGCCCGCCGCCCCCTGGCCCGCGCCGGAGGAGCCGACCGGCAGCAGCAGGTCGACGGGGTAGCCGTCGCTGTCGGCCGGGGTGTGGCCGCCGTGCAGGTGGACCACGGACGGCACCGGCAGCTCGTTGCGGTGCTTGACCACCGCCGCCCGGCCGGACCGGGTGACCACCGTCGGCCCGGGGAAGGTGCCGCCGTACGTCCAGGCCTCGGTCCTGACGCCGGGCAGGATCTCCAGCTCGGCGACCCGCTGGGTGATCTCGTAGTAGTCGGCCGTCGCGTCGGTGCGCACCGGCTGGAGCACCGCGGGCACCGGCAGCGGCACCTGGAACGGCTCGGGCAGGTCGAGGCCGCTGCTGAGCAGCCGGCCGGGGTGGCCCTCGGCGAACAGCCGGGCGGCGGCGGGGCCGGCGACGGCGGCCAGCGCGCCCGCGCCGAGGACGGAGGCGCCGACGCCCAGGAACCGTCGACGGTTCACTTGGACACCTCCAGCGGCCCGCCGGGGCGCGGCAGGCGTCCGCTGCCGTCCGGCTCGGGCAGGTGGTCCGCGCGGGCGGGCAGCGGCAGCCGCCAGGCGCCGACCAGCCCGAACAGGACCCCGCTGACCAGCAGCACCCCGAGGGTGACGTGCACGCTGATCGACCGCGCGTAGCCGGCCGCGATCTGGCCGACGACGGCGACGGTCAGCACGGCGGTGCTCCACAGCGGCCAGAGCGGGCCGCGGCCGGGCCGGCGCACCAGCGCGGCCGCCGCCAGTTGGCAGAGGACCACGGTGGCCAGCGTCATCGCGTTGCCCTCGTGGTCCTTGAGGGACTCGTAGGTGCCGTTGAGGAAGCTGCCGGCCAGCATGACCTGGAGCAGGGCCAGGACCGCCAGGGTGGTCGCGGTGATGCGCAGCAGGATCAGCGGCCAGCGGGGCGCGGCGGCCGCGGGAGGACTGCTCATGTCGGGCTACTCTCTGCTTCGGCGGGTCGGGCGGGTCCGACGGGGCGGGCGAGAGCGTAGCTGATCCGACATCACTATCAGCTCCAATAAAGGGGTTTGGACTTTCCCGGCTACCCC
Organism: Kitasatospora sp. NPDC059817; assembly: GCF_042731835.1. Classification (NCBI taxonomy): domain Bacteria; kingdom Bacillati; phylum Actinomycetota; class Actinomycetes; order Kitasatosporales; family Streptomycetaceae; genus Kitasatospora; species Kitasatospora sp. NPDC059817. The sequence continues at coordinate 4,499 of NZ_JBHWIR010000086.1, forward strand.
ATTGCGCCTACTCGGCCCGGCTTTTGTCACCCGTACGAGCGAGGCTCAGGTGTGGCCGTCCAGCGATCCTCAAGCAGGTGCCGTGACCAGCCCGAAGGGCCCCTTCCGGCGGTACCGGACGGGGCCCTTCGGGCTTTCACGGGCCTCGGCTACTGCCGGGCGGCGCCCAGCGCCACCGGGCGGGTGCGCAGCAGGGCCCGGGCGGGCAGCCCGGTCGCGCCGAGGCAGAGCAGGACGGCTCCGGCGGCCAGCGGCAGGGCGAGCGCCGGCGGAATGTACGGGGAGGAGTTGGCGACGCCCCGGGCGATCGGGACGAGGGCGATCCAGGCGATCCCCCCGCCGATCACCAGGCCGGTCGCGGCGACCAGCAGCGCCTCCCAGCGCATCATGCCGCGCACCTGGCGCCGGGTGGTGCCGGCCAGTCGGAGCAGGGCGACCTCGCGGCGCCGGTCGAGGACGGTCATCACCAGGGTGTTGACGGCGGTGACGGCGGCGAACCCGCCGAGCACGCCGGCCATCACGGTGTTGGCCCAGGCGTTCAGCTCCATCATCTTGTCGGACTGGGCGACGAATCCGGCCCGGTCGGTCACGGTCGCCCCGCCGGGGCCCGCGAGGCCCGCCAGCGCGGCCGCCACCGCCGTACGGTCGGCGCCCGGTGCGTCGGCGACCAGCACCTGGCTGTCGTACCCGGCGGTGACGTGCCCGGCGACGACCGCCCGGGGCAGCAGCACCTGGCCGAAGCCGAGCCCGCGGTCGTAGACGGCGACCACGGCGGGCTGCACCGGGGTGCCGTCGCCGAGCCGCAGCGGCACCCGGTCGCCGACCTTGACGTCCAGGGCGTCGGCCAGCGTGGCGTCCAGGGCCACGGTGTCGGCGGCGCGGCCCAGGTCGGCGAGCGAACCGCTGCGCACGCCCAGGTCGAGCACCCGGGACAGCCGGGCCGGGTCGCCGTCGACACCGAGCGCGGTGGCGGAGCCGAGCTGCATGTCGTGGGTGTACACGGCGGCGGTGCGCAGCACGCCGACCGCGGCGTCCACACCGGGCACCTTGGCGGCCCGGGCGGCGGTGCCCGCGGGCAGGCCGGGGCCGGTGGAGCCGATCACGTGGTCGGCGACGATGCCGTCCCGCACGTTCGCGCCGGTGGCGTGGCTGATGGTGCTCTGGAGGAACAGCAGGGTGCCGCAGAAGGCGGTGACCAGCACGATCGGGGTGATCGCGGAGGCCAGCCGGCGGGCGTTGGCGCGGGTGTTGTCGGCGGCCAGCGAGCCGGGGGCACCGCCGGCCCGCAGCGGGGCGCCGAACACCGCGGCGGCGACCCGCGCCACCCAGGGGCCGAGCAGCGCGACGGCCAGCATGAAGCACATGACCACGCCGAGCGCGGTGTTGGCGGCGTTGATGCCGTCCAGGGCGGCCGCGAAGGCGGCGGCCACCACGCCGCCGGCGGCGAAGAGCAGCCCGATGACGGTCCGCACCTTGCCGGGGTGGCCCGGTTCGACGGCGGCCGCGCCGAGCGCCTGACCGGGGCGCAGCTTGGCGGGGCGGCGGGCGGCCAGGAAGCCGGCGGTCAGCGCGGCGAGGGTGCAGATGAGGACGGCGGCGAGCATCGGCAGCGGGCCGACGTCCAGTCGCACGCCCTGCGGCACGGCGCCGCGCGAGGTCAGCTCGTCGAACCACCAGCGGGCCAGGGCCAGTCCGGGCAGGATGCCGAGCGCCCCGGCGACCGGCGCGACCAGCATCGCCTCGGTGGCGATGGTGCGGCGGATCTGTCGCGGGGTGGCGCCGATGGCGCGCAGCAGGGCGAACTCGCGGGCGCGCTGGCCGGTGGCCAGGGCGACGGTGCTCATCACGACGAAGATCGCGGTCATGGTGGCGTAGCCGCCGAAGCTGCCGCCGAGCCCCATCAGCAGGGTGCGGGCCTCGCCGATGGCGGGCTGTTCGACGGTGCCGCGGCCGTCGCCGGTGAAGACCTTGGCGCCGCCGTTCTCGGCCTTGGTCTCCAGGCCGATGGCCGGGGTGCCGGCGGCCTTGGCGTCCGCTGCCTGGGTGCCCGCGGCCTTGGTGTCCACGGCCTTGGTGCCGGGGGCCTGGGCGTCGAGGGCCTGACGGACCTGCGCGACCAGCGCGGCGCGGTCCACGCCCTCGCGCGGCTGGACGGCGATCGCGTCGATCCGGCCGGGGTGGCCGGAGAGGCGGTCGGCGGTGGCGTCGGCGAACCAGGCGGTGGGGCCGGCCGACTGGGCGGCGGCCAGGCCGGAGACCCGGTAGTCGCCGGTGCCGCCGGGGGCGGTGAGGGTGAGCTTCGCGCCGGGCGCGAGGTGGGCGGCGCGCGCCGTGTCGGTGTCCAGCACCACCTCGTCGGCGCCGGGCGCACGGCCCTCGACCAGCTGGTCGGCCGGGCCGGCGATGCCGAGCGCGGCGAAGCCCCGGCCGGTCAGGGCGGGGGTGCCGGCGCCGGCCGGCAGCGGAAAGGCGCTGTCCGGGCGGGCCGCGGCGACCCCGGGCAGTGCGGCGATCCGGCCCACCAGGGCGGCGTCCGTCCGGGCCCGCTCGGGGGTGGTCTGCTCCCTGGTCTCGGTGTCGCGGCCGACCTTGGCGGTGATCCGCACCATCGGGTCGGCCGCGACCACCACCGGGGTGCCCGCGTACCGCTGCGGTGCGACGCTCGCGGTCAGTCCGGTCTGCAGCAGCACGCCGCAGGCCACCACCACGGCGGCGCCCAGCAGCAGGGCGACCAGGGTGCCCACGAAGGAGGCGGGTCGAAAGCGCACCGAGGCGCGCGCCAGTCCGTTGCTCATGCCCCTGCCCCGTTCCACTCGTCGATCGGTCCACGCCGCCCGTTCACGCCGCGACCCCCACCGGGCGGGCGGTGAGCGAGACCATCCGGTCGGCGACGGCCTGCGCCTGCGGGTGGTGCAGCTCGTCGACGAGCGCGCCGCCGGCCAGGAACAGCGCCCGGTCGGCGAACGAGGCCGCCACCGGGTCGTGGGTCACCATGACCACCGTCGCGCCCAGGTCGTCCACGGCGCGCCGCAGCAGGCCCAGCACCTCGTGCGCGGTGCGGGTGTCCAGCGCGCCGGTCGGCTCGTCGGCGAACACCACGTCCGGGTCGGTGATCAGCGCGCGGGCGATCGCCACCCGCTGCTGCTGGCCGCCGGAGAGCTGGCCGGGCCGCCGCTTGGCGTGCTCGCCGAGGCCGACCTGGGCCAGCAGCTCCCGGGCCCGGGCGCGGTCCTGGCGCTCGCCCGCCAGCCGCTGCGGGAGCAGCACGTTCTGCTCCACCGTCAGCGAGGGCAGCAGGTTGAAGGACTGGAAGATGAAGCCGATCCGGCTGCGGCGCAGCTTGGTGAGCCGGTCCTCGCTCAGCCGGGTGATGTCCTCGCCGCCGAGGCGGATCTCCCCCTGGTCGGGCTTGTCCAGGCCCGCCGCGCACTGCAGGAAGGTCGACTTGCCGGAGCCGGACGGGCCCATCACGGCGGTGAAGGTGCCCCGGGCCAGCGCCAGGTCGATCCCGCGCAGCGCGTGCACGGTCTCGCTGCCGCGGCCGTAGGTGCGGCGCACCCCGCGCAGCTCGATCGCCGGACGGGCGCCCTGCTCGGTGTACGGGCCGCCGCCGTACGCCCCCGTCGCGTACGGTCCGGCGGCGTGCGGTCCGGCGGCGTACGGCTCGGTCGATGGGCGGTCGTGGCGGCGTGCCATGGGTGGGCCTTCCTTCGGGGATCGTCGGTGGTCGTCGACGGGTTCCACGTTAGAAAAGGCCAGGCCGGCGGACCATGGAGGCCGCTGGCGGACCGGGGGTGGGGATATCCCCACCCCCCTCCGGGGGCCTGCGGGCCGACGCCGGGCGGGCTCACACCGGGTCGGCGGCGATCTCCCCGTAGGCGGCGGCGAGTTCGGCGAGCACGGGGTGCGCCGGGTCGAAGGCCGTACCGTCGACCGCGGCCAGCGGCCGGACGCCGACACCCGCGTTCACCGCGAACGCCGCCGTGAAGCGGCCCAGCCCGGACGCGTCCACCCGCTCGCGCGACTGCGGCCCGCCGTACGCGCCGGCCAGCAGCGCGGCGGTCACCCCGGGCAGGCTCGGGCCGTCCGGCCAGACCAGTCGGCGGCCGTCGAGGAAGCCGACGTTCCAGGTGGCGCCCTCGACCACCCCGCCGCCGTCCGGCTCCACCAGCAACACATCGTCATAGCCGTCGAGTTGGGCCCGCCTGCGGTGGTGGACCAGGCCGAACAGGCCGACGTGCTTCACCTCCGGCAGCTCCCGCCGATACCCGACCGTGCGCACCCGCAACGGGGCCGGCGCGGCCACCGCCGCCGGGCGGGTGGTCAGCAGCAGCCGCGGCGCCGCCGGGCCGCCGGGGCGCTCCAGGCCGAGCTCCGGGTCGTACACCGTCACCCGGACGATCACCGGCGCGCCGTCGGCGGGCAGCACCGCGCGGATCCGCTCCCGCACCGCCGCCCGGTCCAACTCGGCGGCGAACAGCACCCCGCAGTCCCGGACCAGCCGGTCCAGGTGCAGCGCCAGGCCCCGGACCCGGCCCGTCTCGACGCGCAGGGTGGTGAAGTGCCCGTAGTTCAGCAGCCCCAGTGCGGCCAGCCGCGCCGGGTCGGCCGGCGCGCCGTCGATCTCGATCTCAGCCATCCCCCGAGTCTGCCAGCCCCGGCGACGCCGCCACCGGGGCCTCCGCTCTCGGCGCCGGGGGCGGGGCCGGGGCCGCCGGGGCCTGGGTCGCCGCCGGGCGGTACGGGCTGACCACCTCGCGGCCCGCCGCCAGGGCCAGCTGCTCGAAGTGCTCGATCTTGTAGGCCAGCCCCTCCGGCTCCCCGGCGTCCGACCACCGCCACGCCTCCGCCCACCACTGCGGGCCGCGCACCAGCGGCCGGCCCGCGAGCGCCAGATGCAGCGCCAGCGTCGAACGCGCGTACTCGTGCACCCAGCCGTCGGCCGCCCGGTAGTCGGGCGTCTCGTCCAGCCGCAGCCAGCGGCCCTCGCAGCCGGCGGCGAGCATCGGCACCCAGCCCCAGCCCCGGTCCGCGACCAGCAGGTGCAGCCAGCCGCCCTCCTCGCACACCCGGTACGGCGGGAGCTGCGGCATCCGGGCCAGGGCCAGCGAACGCTTCCAGCCGACCACCCAGAGGCCGCGGCGCAGGTAGTAGCGGACGGCGCGCTGCCAGGACCAGTGCGCCTCCAGCCGGAAGCCGGGCAGGCCCTCCGCGGCGGCCGCCGCGTACACCTCGTCCAGCGCCCCGGCGGCCAGCCCCCGGCCGCGCGCCTCCGGAATCAAGTAGAGGGAGGAGACGGCCAGTTGGCCGGGCCCCTTGGTCCAGTTGTCCACCGCCACCGTGCCGGCCGCGGCGCCGCCCTCGTCCAGCACCCAGTAGCGGCGCCGGTAGAGCTCGCCGCCGGGCCACTCCCGGCCGCTCTCCCCCAGCCGCTCGCGCCACCGGCGCTCGGCCTCCGGCGTCAGCGCGTCCGGGGCCACCAGCTCCCCCAGCTCGCCCTCCACCAGGGACGCCAAGTCCCAGAGGGCGAACCGCCGTTCGTCCCCCTCGGCGACCGCCCGCAGCCGCGGCCCCGCCGCCAGCCGGTCCTGCGCCCGCTCCACTGCCGCATCCCACGACCTCACCACGCCGACACGATAGCGGGAGCGCGGGCACTTTCCGTAATCCAGCGAACACCGAACGTCAGATCGGATGCGAAGGTCTCCGGGCGAAGGCCCTGACGGATGGTAGGGGAAACCCGACCAGAGGACTCGACCTGACCGTGATGACCAGGCTGACCTGCGGCGATGCAATGAACGGGTGATGAATCGGCACGACTCCCCAGACCGGCGGCACGCCGCCGCGTGGTGCGGCGGATGGCTCCTCGCGGCCGGGTGGGCCGGGGCCTTCCCGCTGCTCTCCGACCTCGGCCCGCACCGCGCCTGGGGCGCCTGCGCCGCCGTCGGCTACCTGCTGGCGGCGCTCGCCGCCCTCCTGCCGACGCGCCGGGGCCGGCCGCTGTCCATCGCCCTCGCGCTCACCGGGGCCGTCGCCGTACCGCTGCTCGCCCTCGTACTGACCGGCCAGGGGCAGAGCGAGGTCGGGGTGATCGAACGCTCCGGGGCCCTGCTGCTGCACACCGGGACGCCGTACCTCGCCGAGCCCAGGACGGTGGCCGAGTACACCCCGTACCTGCCCGGGATGGCGCTCCTCGGACTGCCCCGGGCCCTGCTCGACGGGCTTCCGCTCGGCGGCCTGTCACTCGATGGTCTGCCACTCGACGGGCTGCCGCTCGCCCGGGTGGCGGGCGACGCGCGGCTCTGGTGCGCGGCCGCGTTCCTCGCCTGCCTGCTGCGCTCCGCGCCCACCGGGCGGCGGACCGCCCGCGCCGCGCCGACCGCCCCACCTGTCGGCCGGCGGACCGTCCTGGCCGCGCTGACCGCCTCGCCCGTCGTCGCACTGCCGCTCTGCGTCAGCGGCGTCGACCTGCCGATGACCGGCCTCTGCTGGCTCGCACTCACCCTCGCCGCCCGACGGCGCCCCGCCCCCGCCGGACTGGCCCTCGCCGCCGCCTGCTCGCTCAAGTGGACGGCCTGGCCGGCCGTCGCCGTGGTCACCGCGCTGCTCGCCGCCACCGCCGGACGGCGCCCCGCCCTGCGCGCCGCCGCCGTCGCGGTGGGCGGCACGGCCCTGCTCGTCCTGCCCGGCGCCCTGCGCTCGCCCGGGCCGATGCTCCACCAGGTGTTCGCCTTCCCCACCGGCCGCGGCGACCTGCCCACCCCCGCCGCCAGCCCGCTGCCCGGACGGCTGCTCGCCGACCTCGGCCCGCCCGGCTGGTACGCGGCCGTCGGCCTGCTGCTGCTCGCCGCACTCGCCCTCGCGGCCTCCCTGCTCACCCACCCGCCCCGGCACGCGGCGGCCGCCGCCGACCGGCTCGCCCTCGGGCTCGCCCTGGCCTTCCTGCTCGCCCCCGCCGGGCGGTTCGGCTACCTCGCGCTGCCGGCCCTCCTCGTCCTGCTCGCCCGGGTGCTCCCCGCTTCCCCCGCTCCGACCACCGCTCCAACCCCTTCGCCGGTCCCTTCTCCGGTCCCTTCTCCGACACCGAACCGAGGTCTCACCCGCCCATGGGCAGCACACTCATCGTCACCAACGACTTCCCGCCCCGCCAAGGCGGCATCGAAACCTTCGTCCACGCCCTGGCCACCCGACTGCCCCACTCCGACGTCGTGGTCTACACCTCCGCCGAACCGGGCGCCGATCGGCACGACGCCGCTCTCCCCTTCCCGGTGATCCGCGACCGGGCCCGCACCCTGCTGCCCACCGCCCGGGCCACCCGCCGCGCCGCCGAGATCGCCCGCGCCCACGGCTGCGACCGGGTCTGGTTCGGCGCCGCCGCCCCGCTCGCCGCGATGGCCCCCGGCCTGCTGCGCCAGGCCGACGGCATCCGCCGCACCGTCGCCACCACCCACGGCCACGAGATCTGGTGGGCCCGCACCCCCGGCGCCCGCCGCCTGCTGCGCCGGATAGGCCGCAGCGTCGACGTCGTCACCTACCTCGGCGAGTACACCCGCGCCCGGATCGCCCCCGCCCTCGGCCCGGACGCCCAATTGGCGCGCCTCGTCCCGGGCGTGGACCCGGACCGCTTCCGGCCCGGCGTCGACGGCGCCCGGCGGGCCCGCACCGGGCCGGTGATCCTCTGCGTCGCCCGGCTCGTCCCGCGCAAGGGGCAGGACGTCCTGATCCGCGCCCTGCCGGCGATCCGCCGGGCCGTCCCCGGCACCGTCCTCGTCCTCGTCGGCCAGGGCCCGTACGAGGACCGCCTGCGCGCGCTCACCCACCGGTGCACCGAGCCCGGCAGCGTCGAATTCGCCGGCGGTCTCGACCACGCGGCCACCGCCGCCCACTACGCCGAGGCCGACGTCTTCGCCATGCCGTGCCGCACCCGCCGGGCGGGCCTCGAAGCCGAAGGCCTCGGCATCGTCTACCTCGAAGCGGCCGCCGCCGCCCTGCCCGTCGTCGCCGGCCGATCCGGCGGCGCCCCCGACACCGTCCTCGACGGCGTCACCGGCACCGTCGTCGACGGGCGCGACCCGGCCGACGTGGCCGCCGCCCTCACCCGCCTCCTCCTCGCCCCGCCGGCGGACCGCGCCCGGATGGGCACCGCCGGCCGCGACTGGGCCACCACCCACTGGTCCTGGACCGCCTCCGCCCACCGCCTCGCCCACCTGCTCGACCCCACCCGGTCCGTTCCGGATGCCCTCGCCGGACTCGCCTGACACTTTCGGACGCGCCAACATCGCTTTATTCAAAGGGAGTTCGAACCACAATGACACCCACTCACCGACATGCGGACGATCATCGAGTCAGGGGGGGCGATGGCTGTCGAATGCGCCCGCAGGATGCGCCTTCAGCGCGCGAAGTCCCTTACGCGCAGCAGGCGCACCCTTTTTCATCATATGAATATTTGCCTTCCGTTTTTCAATCTGACCAAACCGTGGAAACCCCAGGAGTAGAGCCGAAATCACGAGGAGGTGGGCACCATGGTGGAGGTCGAACGATTGCTGGCCGACTGCCTCCAGGACGCTCGCGACATTCCGTGGGGAACGGTACCGGTCGATTCCGCGGGCCCCGAATACGAGGCCGCGCGCCGCGCGTTCCTGACGGCCGGGCTGTCCGCGCTGCGCGACGACAGGCCCGAGGACGGCTGGGTGCAGATCAACCTCGCGCCGGGCCCGGCCACTTGGCACCGGACGTACCGCGCCGTCGCGGACACGGCCCGCGACCTGATCGCCGCCGGCGCGGCGCGCTCCTTCTTCTTCATGCACAAACCGCCCGGGCTGCGGGTCCGGTTCGAGGCGGGCCGATCCGATGTCGGGGCACTGCGCGAGGAACTGACCCGCCGCTTCCGCGCGGTGGACGGACAGCCGCAACCGCCGCTGTGCGGGCGGTACGAGCCGGAGACCTACCTCTTCGGCGGCCCGCGATCGATGCGGCACGTCCACGACCTGTTCACGGTGGACTCCCTGGCCTGGCTCGATCACCACGACACCGTCGCGGCGCCGGGCCGACCGGAGGCGGTCGCGGACTGGCGGTTGTCCCTGTACCTCCTCGGCGAACTCCTCGACGGCCTCGGCATCGTCGGCTGGGAGCACCGCGGGGTCTGGCAGGTGCTCCAGGACGACGCCGGCCGCAGGCTGGGCACCGACCCGGACGAGGACACCCGGCGCGCCGCCGCAGGCATCCTCGCGGCCTGGCGGGCCGGCGGACAGAGCCTGCTCGCTCCGCTGCCGCCGCACCGGCGGGCGGCGGTCGAGGTGCACGGGGACGCCGTGCGCCGGGCCGCCGAGGGCTGGCGCACCGGCTACTTCGAGTCCGGCGAGGCGGTGATCGGCCCGCGCCGGGCCGCCGCCCACTACGTCGTCTTCCACTGGAACCGGGGGCGGTTCTCCCTGGCCCGGCAGAGCCTGCTGACCCACGCGCTCACCGGTGACGGGAGGTCCTGACGTGTCCGAGGACCGGGAACTGGGCGCCGCGGCACTGCTCCGCGTGGCCGGCATGCCCTTGGCCGCGTGGGCGGCGGCGGGCAACCCGGAGCTGTTCGCACAGGTCGCCGACCACGCCCGGCAGGACGAACGGCGGGCGGAGCACGCCCGCCAACTGGCCGAGCAGCTGGGCACCTTGGTCGTGCCGCACCCCGCCCTCACCGCCGCCGACCGCCGCGCCGTGCTGGCCGTGCGCCGTCGGCTGCACTCCGGCGCCGCACCGGGCCCGGCCGACTGCGGGCTGCTGGGGCGGCTGCCCGCCGCCCACGGCCTCGTCGCGGACGCCGCACGGCTGTCCGGCGAGGCCGAGTCGGCGGCCGCCGCCCTGCGGCGGCTGGAGGCCGCGGTGGCGGCCGAGCGCGAGCGCGTGGGCGCCCTGGGCTGGTCCCTGGTGTGCGCGTCGCCCGTCATGCGGGCCTTCCTGGACGAGGTGGAACCCGGAGCCGCCGCAGACGTGGCCGGCCGGCTGGCCGCGGGCGAGTCCTGGAGCGGGAAGCGGCTGCGCAAACGGGCGGCGTACGTGTGGCGGGCGCTCGGTCGGGCCGCGGCGAAGACCACCCCGCGCGGCTGGGTCGGCCAGGTCACCCTGCTGCCGGTCACCCCGGCGGGCGCGAACGGCGGCGGGAACAGTGGCGGGAACGGCGGCGGGAACAGTGGCGGGAACGGCGGCGGGAGCGGCGGCTGGGCCGACGGCCCCCTGCTGCGGCTCGTCCCGCCCGGTACGGCCCTCGGCGAGGTAGCGGCCGAGGCCGTGGAGAACGTCCACGGGGTGCGGGCCCGGCTCGGCGCCCTGGACCTGCGGGCGGCGGACCCGGCCACGGTGCTGGCCCTGGCTCCGCTGCACTTCCCCCAGCCGGCGGGCACCGCGCCGGGCTCCGGTGTCCTGCGCTGCTGGGTGACCGACCCGCACGACCGCGGCCGGTTGCGGCAGGTCGACCTGCGGCGCTCCCTCCCCCTGGATCACGTGCTGGCCCAACTGGCCGACGGCCCGCGCCCGTTGGGCGACCTCGAAGCGGCTCTGCTGGGCACGGCGGCGACCGGGGCGGCGGCTTCCGCTCCCACGGTGCTGCGAGGCTTCCTCGCGCACCTGCTCGGACTCGGCGTGCTCCAGGCCTGCGCGGCCCCGCGCCGCCGCACCACGGGCTGGCTCGCCGCCGAGGACGTCCGCGCACGCGGCACCCTTCCGCAACCGGCACCGGCACCGCTTCCAGCACCCGCACCGAGCGCCGATTCCGCCATACTCGCGCCCATACCCGCACCCGCGCTCCGTACCACCGGCTCCGCCGCCCCCGCCGACGACTCCCGGCCGTGGTTCACCGACTCCTACCGCACCATAGCCTCGGCCGTCTCCGGAGCAGCCGCCCGCCAGGTGCAGCAGGGCCTCGGCACCGCCGCCCGCGTGGCGTGGCTGCGGGAAGCCGACCGGCTCGCGGGGCCGGACCCGCACCGGCTGCCGGCCGAACTCGCGGAGCTCACCGAACGGCCGTGCCCGCTCGGCGAGATCCTCGCGCGCCACCTGCCCGACGGCAGTTGCCCGCCGCCGCCTCAGCCCCCGCGCCGGTACGCGGGCTGGCACCCCGCCGAGACCTCCGGTTCCGGTTACGCGAGGCTGCTGGCCCACCTGTCCGCCCGGGCCGGCGGCGGACCGGTGGACCTGGACGACGACCTGCTGGACACGCTCGGGGCGCCCCCGGCCACGACCGCGCTGCCGCCCTGGCCCCTGGACTGCCTGCTGCGTCCGCTGCCGGGCCCCGGCCCGGTCGCGGTCCTGGAGACCGCCTCACCGGCGGGCGTGCTGGACGCCCGGTTCGCCGACGCGCTCCACACCCTGCACGGCGGCTACGACAACCTCCGGAGCTACCGGGCCTTCCTCGCCTCCGTCGAGCGGCTGTCCGGGGCGCGCTTCGTCGAACTGCTGGTGCCGCCGCTGGCCGGACGCGCCGCCAACGCCGTACGGCGGCCGGTCATCACCGGCTGGTGGACGGGGGATCCCGATCCCCTGCCGTACCAGGGAGCGAACGGCCTGACGGCCCGCTACCTGCCGCTGGAGCGCATCACCCTGCGACGGGTCGGCCCGCGGATCATCGCCGAGGCCGACGGGTGCCGGCTGCTGCCCGTCCACCACGCCACCCGTACGCCCCTGCCGCCGTACGACGTCCTGGTCCGGCTGCTGCTGGCCGCCGGCCACCCGGCGGGCTCGCGCCTGATCCGCCTGGACGGCCTGGCCGAGGCGTTCCCCGACACGGACCGACTGCCCCGGGTGACCGTCGGCGGCGGCGCCCTGGTCATCAGCCCCGCGGTCTGGCGCGTGCCGGCGGCCCAGCTGTGGCGGCCCGGCGACGGCGACCTGACCAAGGTGCGCGCCCTCGCCGCCCTCGGGCGCTGCGCCGGGCTGCCGCGCTTCGCGTTCGTCCGGGCCGTACCCCAGCCGAAACCGGTGCCCGTGGACTTCGCGGCGCTGACCGCGGTCCCGCTGCTGGAGCGGATCTGCGCGCGCCACCCCGGTGCGGACCTGCTGGTCGAAGAGATGCTCCCCGACCCGGGCGGCCTGCTGCTCCATGACCCCGTGCACGGCGGTGCCGCCGTCGCCGCCCAGCTGCTGCTCCGACTTCCGTTCGACCAGGGCGCCGAGGAACTCGCGGAGCCCGCCGCCGCCGCACTGCGCGGCGAACCCGACGTCCCCGGTACGCCCGCCCCTCGCGGGCGGGCCACCGGGGCGGTCTCCACCCATCACCGCTCCTGAAGGAGGACAACCATGCCCGACATCACGGCGCTCACCGACCTCGACGCCCTCATCGGCGACCTGGACGCGCGCATCACCGAGACCACCCTGCCGACCCCCGAGGCCAGCAGCGGCGGCTGCAGCGGCGTCTGCACCGTCCTGATCTGCGACACGGTGCTGCTCTGTAGCGGCCTGTTCTGCTGATCTCCCGTCAGGGGGGGGGGGGGGGGGGGGGCCCCGCGCGCCCCCCCCCCCCCGCCCCCCCCCCGCGCCCCCCCCCCCCCCCCCCCGCCGCGCGCCCCCCGCGCCCCCCCGGCCGGCGCG
>NZ_JBHWIR010000086.1:17075-31281 GCF_042731835.1 Kitasatospora sp. NPDC059817
CCTCCAGACCGGGCGGAGTGCCGACCCGTCGTTCCCGAGGAGCCACCGTGCCGCAGCACACCGCGAACGCCGCGAACACCGAGAGCACCGAGAGCACCGAGAGCACCGGCACCGCCGTCACCGGACTCGCCGTCCGGCTCCTCGACGCCTGGTCCGCCCGGCCCCGCGAGAGCCCGGCGGGCGCCGAGCACCCCTCCGATCCGGGCATCCCCGTCCTGGCGTCCCTGCTGCACGCCTGCGGAGGGCCGGAGGGCGAACGGTCCGCGGCCCGTGCCGTGGCGGTGTGGGCCCGCACCGCCGGCCAGGGGCCGGGCCACTGCGGGCTGTACGACGGCGGACTGGCCGGAACGCTGGCGGGCCTGCGCCTGGGAGCCCTGGTCCACCCGGACTTGCACCGGGCCGCCGACCGGCTCCGCGACCACCTGGTCCGCACCGCGCCGGCCCTCGACTGGCGGTGCGAGCAGGTCGCCTTCCCGGACTACGACCTCATCGTCGGCCCCTCCGGCACCCTGCTCGCCCTGACCACGGGCGCCCGCCCGGCACCGGCCCAACTCGGCCCGTACGCCGACCACCTGGCCCGGCTGTGCGACGCCGACGAGCTGCCCCGGCTGCGGACGGGGCAGTACGCCGGCCACCCGTACCTGGGCTGGCTCGACGGCCGGATCAACACCGGCACGGGCCACGGCGCCGCAGGAGTCGTCGCCGCACTCACCGCAGCCGTACGCCACCTCGGACCGCACCCCGGTCTGACGCCCGCCCTGCGCCGCGCGACCGGGTGGCTGATGCGGCAGTCCTTCGACGACGCCCGCTCCATCCGCAGCTGGGACGGCGCCGGGCTCGACGGCCCGCCGCCCGCCGGAGCGCGCGCCCGCCAGGCCTGGTGCTACGGCACCCCCGGAGTGTCCTGGGCGCTGTGGGACGCGGCCGACGCCACGGGCGACCGGGAGACGGCGGCCTGGGCCGCAGCGGCCTTCGGCACGCTCGCCGAACGGTACGACGAGCGGTTCCACCTCTTCGGCGACCGCGCGAGCGACCTGCTGGCCCTGTGCCACGGCGCCTCGGGCGTGCTGGCGGTGGCCGACGCCTTCGCCCACCATGCCGGCCTGCCCGCCGCGGCCGCGCTGAGGGCCCGCCTGCTCGCCCACCTGAGGGCCCGCCTGCCCGAGGTGGAGGCCCTGGGCGCGGAGGGGATGGGCCTGCTCGGGGGCGCGGCCGGCCCGCTGTGCGCCCTGCTCACCGCGGGCCACGACGCCTCCCGGGCCTGGCTGCCCTGTCTCGGTCTGCGCTGAGCCGCCGACGCCGGCCCGGTGTCGGGCGCGCCCTACGCCGCCCTACGCCGCCCTACGCCGCCCGGAGGTGGGCGAGGACGGCGAGGACGCGGCGGTTGCCTTCGGTGGGGTCGAGGTCGAGCTTCATGAAGATGTTGCCGCAGTGTTTGACCACCGAGGCCTCGGTGATGGTCAGCCGGGTGGCGATCGCCTGGTTGTTGAGGCCCTCGGCCATGAGGGCGAGGACTTCGCGTTCGCGGGGGGTCAGCCGGGTGAGGGGGCGGTCGGCGGACTGCTGGCGCAGCAGGACGCGGACCACGTCGGGGTCGATGACGGTCTCGCCGGCGGCGACCCGGCGCAGGGCGTCGAGGAAGTCGGCGACGTCGCCGACGCGGTCCTTCAGGAGGTAGCCGAGGCCGGCGGGTTGGGCACCGGCGGCGGCGAGCAGGCGGGTCGCGTACGGGGTGGCGACGTACTGGGAGAGCACCAGGACGGGCAGGCCCGGGTGGCGTTCGCGCAGGTCGAGGGCGGCGCGCAGGCCCTCGTCGGAGAAGTCGGGCGGCATCCTGACGTCGGTGATGACGGCGTCGGGCCGTTCGGTGTCGACGGCGGCGGCGAGGGCGCGGGCGTCGCCGACGGCGGCGGTCACCCGGTGGCCGCCGAGGGTGAGGAGTTCGACGAGTCCGGCGCGCAGCAGGACGGCGTCCTCCGCGATCACGATCCGGAGCACGGGACCTCCAGCCGCAGCGTGGTCGGGCCGCCCGTCGGGCTGGTCACCATGAGCCGTCCTTTCAGGAGTGCCACCCGGTCGGCGAGTCCGCGCAGGCCGGCCCCGGCGGCCGGGTCCGCCCCGCCGTGGCCGTCGTCGGTCACCTGGAGCACCAGACGGCCGTCGGCGATGCGCCCGCTGACGGTGATCGCGGCGGCGCCGCTGTGCTTGGCGGCGTTGGTGAGCGCTTCGGTGACGGTGAAGTAGGCGGTGGTCTCGACGGGGGCGGGCAGCCGGCCGGGGAGGTCGAAGTCGGACCGGACCGGGATGGGGTGGCGCAGCGCGACCTCGGCGACGGCGGCGGCGAGGCCGTGGTCGGTGAGCACCTGGGGGTGGATGCCGCGGACCAGGCCGCGCAGTTGTTCCAGGGCCTGCCGGGCTTCGCCGCGCGCCCGGGCGACCAGGGCGGTCGCCCGGTCGCCGGACTGGGCGCTGCCGTCGCGCAGCGCGTGGTCGGCGAGGCCGAGGGTCATGCTGAGCGCGACGAGCTGCTGTTGGGCGCCGTCGTGCAGGTCGCGTTCGATGCGGCGGCGTTCGGCTTCGAAGGCGTCGGCGAGCCGGGCCCGGGAGCGGGTGAGTTCGAGGACCTGTCGGCCGCTGTCCTCCTCGCGGGGCCCGAGCAGGAGGCGGGCGAGGGCGACCTGGGCGGTGGTCAGCAGGGCGCCGGCGTAGGCGCAGAGGAGGAGTCCGGCGAGCCCGGCGGCGCTGAACGGCAGGGCGGCGAGCGGCCCGGGCACCGCCCGGCCGGGGATGATCATGACGGTTTCGGGAGCCAGCGCCCAGACGATCACCGGGGAAGCGACCAGGGCGGCGCAGAACAGCAGCGCGGCGCTGAAGCCGAGCGCGGCGGCGGCGAGGGCCGTGGCGGTGAGCGCGGTGTGGGCCAGCTCGCGCCAGGTGGCGCGCTCGCGCAGGCGGGTCCGCAGCCTCGCGCGGCGGCCGGCGCCGGGCAGCGGGCGGTGCGGGTCGGGCAGCGGTGCCGGTTCGACCAGCCGCAGCCGTCGGCGTTCGAGGGCGGCAGCGGGGATGCCCGCGAGGGCCAGTGCGAGGAGGACCGGCAGTCCGACCCCGACCACGGACAGACCCAGCCCGAGCACCAGCAGCACCGCCAGGGCGGCCAGCAGCAGCGGGCCCAGCAGCGCGCCGCCGAGCAGGTAGGCCCAGCAGCGCGGCACCCACGGGGTGACGGGGAAGCGCAGCGGGTGGGCTCGCAGCGCGGCCCAGACGGCCGTCGGCTGCTGCTCCTCCTCGTTCACCCGGTCACTCTAACGAACCCTCTGACCAGGCCTCGGGGCGTCAGGCGTGGCGGCGGCGGAGCCGGCCGGGCGGGGTGCGGGCCGGGGGCGGGTCAGGGCGACGGCGGCGATCACCAGGACGCCGCCGGCCAGGGCGTTCCAGCCGACGGGTTCGGCGAGGAAGGCCGCGCCGAGGGCCGTGGACCACAGCGGCATGACGTAGGTGACGGCGGAGGCCACCGCGGTACCGGCCGTGCGGACCAGCCCGAGGTTGAGCAGGTACGCGAGGCCGGTGCCGACCGCGCCCAGCACCAGCAGGGCGCCGGCCGCGCCCGCCCCCGGCCAGTGCGGGGCGCCCGCGGCGAACGGCGCGATGGCGGCCAACTCGGCGGTGGCGCAGGCGATCTGGACGGCGGAGAGGGTGACCACCGACTCCGGCCGGCCGGAGAGGAAGCGGCGCAGATAGGCGAAGCCCGCGCCGTAGCAGCAGGCGGCGGCCAGGCAGGCGAGGCCGCCGGCGGCCTCGCCGGAGCCGATGCCGCGCCAGACCCCGAGCACGGTGAGCACGCCGACGAAGCCGAGGGCGAGTCCGGAGAGCCGGCGGGCGCCGGGGCGGCGCTCCTCGGCGACGGTGAGGACGGTGAACAGCAGGGTGAACAGCGGGGTGGTCGCGTTCATCACCCCGGCGAGGACGGAGCTGACCCGGGTCTCGCCGAACGAGAACAGCGTGAACGGCACGGTGTTGAGGAGCACCGCGACCACGGCGGAGTGCCCCCAGAGCGCGCGGTCGCGGGGGACGCGCTCGTGGCGCAGCACGAGGATCGTCCACAGCGTGACCGCCCCGAGCGCGCAGCGCCACAGCGCCACCCACAGCGGCGGCACCCCCGCCTCCACCGCCACCTTGATCAGCGCGAAGCTCGCGCCCCAGATCGCCGACAGCGCCACGAAGCCCGGCAACCAGCGCCGCACCCGGACCACCTCCATCTTCGTCCGTTGGTTCCGTGTCGGGTTCCGTCCCGGCCCCGTCCAGGGTCCAGTCTCGGGTCCCGCCGCAGGTCCCGCCTGGGGTCCCGTCTGGGATCCCGCCTGGGGTCCCGTCTGGGATCCCGTCTGGACAGAGGGTGGCCCGGCGGCAGAGCATGAGTCCAACAAGTGGCAGTGCCGGATAGATGAGGAAGTCTCATGGCGTCGGAGGTCAACCTGGCCCAGCTCAGGGCGCTGGTCGCGGTCGCCGACACCGGGGGGTTCGGCGCGGCCGCCGACGAACTGGGCATCAGCCAGTCCGCCGTCTCGCACGCCGTCGCCGCGCTGGAGCGGACCCTCGGCGCGCCCGTCCTACTGCGCGGCACCCCGGCCCGGCCCACTCCCCTGGGCGAGCAGATCCTCCCGCACGCCCGCACCGCCGTCGCCTCCGCCGCCGCCGTGCGCGCCATCGCCACCCGGCACTCCGGCGGCCCCGTCGGCACCGTGCGGCTGGCCGCGCCGACCACCGTCTGCCAGGCGCTGCTCCCCGGGCTGCTCCGGGACTGGAAGGCCGCCTACCCGCAGGTCACCGTCCGGGTCTTCGAGGGCGAGGACGACGAGCTCGCCACCTGGCTGGAGGCGGGCACCGTCGACGCCGCCGTCCTGGTCGACCCCGGGCCGCTCCCGCCCGGGGCGGTCGCGCTCGGGGCCGACTCCATGCACGCGCTGCTGCGCGGCGACCACCCGCTCGCCGGACAGGAGGCCATCCACGTCGCCGACCTGGAGGACGACGACTTCCTGCTCTCCGAGGGCGGCTGTGAACGCCAGATCCGGGAGGCCTTCCGCCGGGCCGGCACCCGCTTCACCCCCCGGCACCGCATCCGCGACCTCAACACGCTCATCGGCATGGTGCACGCGGGCGTCGGGGTCTCGGTGATGCCCGCGCTGGCGCTGACCATGCTCCCGGCCGACTGCGTGCTCGTCCCGATCCGGCCGGCCGTCCACCGCACGCTCACGCTCACCGGGCCGACCAGCCGCCCGTGGTCGCCGGCGGTCGGCGGGCTGCTGGCGGCGGTGGGTGCCGCGCAGGGGGCGGGTGACGCCGCGCGGGGAGCGGGCAGCGGGGTCCGCGTGGCGGCGCGCGCCTGACGGGGAGCCCGTTCGGCGCCCGGCCCACCGCCGGCGCCGGGCCCCGGCTTGACCATTTTGGGGTTGACCACCCTTCCTCGACAGGTCTATACCAGTGACAGCCTTCGGCAACTACCCCCTGCCGAAGGCCCGTTCGGTCTGCGCGCCACCCCCACCTCCGGCGTGAGCAGCCCCTCCCCCACTGCCGTCCCGCCTGGAAAGGCCCTCGATGGAACGCACACTTCCCCCACACCCCGCCCCCCGGAACCCGCGCCGCCGCCCGCGCCGGGTCGCCGCCGCCGTGGCCGGGGTGCTCGGCCTGGTCGCCGGCGGTGTCGCCGCGCTCGCGAACACCGGCTCCGCCGCCGCCGACACCACGACCGGCCTCGGCAGCAACTGGTACGCCTCGGCGCCCTACCTGATGCCCGAGGACAACAGCCCGCCGGACGCCGCGGCGGTGATGGACGCCACCGGACAGAAGGCCTTCCAGCTGGCGTTCATCCTGGCCCAGGGCAGCAGCTGTTCACCGGCCTGGGGCGGCACCTCCTCGATCGACACCGACACCACCATGCCCGGCGTCATCCAGACCATCCGCGGCAAGGGCGGGGACGTCTCGGTGTCGGTCGGCGGGTACGGCGGCACCAAGCTCGGCCAGGTCTGCGGCACGCCGGAGGCGACCGCCGCCGGGTACCAGAAGGTGATCACCAAGTACCAGTTGAAGGCGATCGACTTCGACCTGGAGGAGCCGGAGTACGAGAACACCGCGGCGATCCACAACGAGATCGGCGCCGCCCGGATCCTCCAGCAGAACAACCCCGGCCTCTACATCTCGATCACCACCGCCGGGACCAACGCGGGGACGGGCTGGTTCGGCACCCAGATGCTGAACGAGGCCAAGTCGCAGGGCTTCACGCCGAACAACTACTCGATCATGCCGTTCGACGGCGGGTTCAACGGCGCGGCCGCGCAGACCGACGCGCTGGTGAAGTTCAACCAGATCCTCCAGACCACCTTCGGCTGGTCCGAGGCGACGGCCTACGCCCACGAGGGCGTGTCGATGATGAACGGCCGCACCGACGCCGCCGAGTACTTCCGGCAGGCGGACTTCCAGGCCGTGCTGGACTTCGCCACCGCGCACAACCTGGCCCGGTACACCTACTGGTCGGTCAACCGGGACCGGCAGTGCACGGGCCCGGTGGACCCGGGGCTGTCCGGCTCCTGCTCCAGCGTGGCGCAGAACGACTGGGACTTCACCAAGTACACCGTGAAGTTCGCCGGGGCGACGCCGCCCACCACCTCGCCGACCACGCCTCCGACCACCCCGCCCACCACGCCGCCGACGACTCCCCCGACCACCCCCGGGGCCTGCGCCGACCCGGCGTGGAGCGCGAGCACCACGTACACCAGCGGCAGCAAGGTCTCGTACGGCGGCCACGAGTACCACGCCAAGTGGTGGACGCTGAACGAGGTGCCGAGCGCCAGCGGCCAGTGGGGCGTCTGGGGCGACGACGGCCCCTGCTGACACGGGCTGACGGGCTGACAGGTCGACGGGCCGACGCCCGGGGCCCGGGGCCCGGGGCCCGGGGATCTGCGCACCCCGGGCCCCCGGCAGGCCAGTTCGCGGCCGTGGTCAGTCCGCGGCCGTGAACCGCTCCCGCAGTTCGGCCAGCACCTGCGCCGCCTCCGGGAGGCCGGCGGCCTCGCAGCGGGCGATGCCCGCGGTCAGCCGGGCGACGGCCGCCCCGGTACGGCCGAGGTCGGCGCCCTCGATCAGCGCGGCCAGTCGGACGGCCTCGGCCCGGGACGTCCCGGCCCGCTCGTCGCCGCCCTCGTAGACCGCGATCGCCCGCTCGACCTCGGCCAGCGCCTCCTCGTGGCGCTCGGCCATGGCCAGGCAGCGCGCCCGCTCGTAGTGCGAACCGCCGCGCAGGTACCAGGGGTTGTACTCCTGACCGGCCTGCCCGGCGTGCTCCCCGACGGCGTCCGCCTCGGCCAGCCGGGCCAGCGCCGACGCCAGCCCCTCCGGGCCCTCGGCGTGCATGGTCAGCCGGGCGAACTCGCGTAGCGTCGCGGCCAGTTGGTCCACCTGGGGGGCCTGGGCGTGGGCCGCGAGGGCGCGGTCGAGGGCGGCCTTCGCGGCCTCCCAGCGGTCCGCCCGGGCCAGCGCCAGCGCGGCCTCGCAGGCGACCATGGTATGGGTGTCCTGCTCCTCCCAGCCGGCGACGACGTCGGCCAGCCGCAGGTACTCCTCGGCGGCGTCCCGGTGCTCGTCCAGTTCGGTGAGGCCCCGGGCGAGGTCCAGCCGGGCCTGCGCGAGCATCCGAACGTCCAGCTCCGACGCGGCGGCGTCCAGCAGCACCGACTCCAGCACCGCGACGGCGTCGGCCGTGCGGTCGGCGGCACGCAGCACGTCGGCCAGCTGGAGACGGGCCTGCGCGGCGTCCTCGGCCGCCTCCCGGCCCTTGCGGTCGAAGCGCGCGGCCGCCTCGGTGAGCGCCCGGACCGCGCCGCCGCGGTCCCCGGCCCCCATGGCCGCGTGGCCGAGCATCAGATAGGTGGGCGCGTACGGGTAGGAGTCGTCGCCCCAGCGGGCGGCCTCGGCGAGCGCCCGGTGGAACACCTCGACGGCCTCGGCGGGTTCGCCGCCCTGCAACAGCACCTGGCCCAGCAGGCCGAGCACCCGCGGGGTGTGCCAGGGCAGTTCGGCCGCGTCCAACTGGGCGAGCACCTCGCGCAGTTCGGCGGTGGCCTCGGCCAGCCGGCCCTGCCGGGCGGCCGCGTCGGCCAGGTACTGGCGGGAGGTGGCCGCGCGGCGGGCGGAGCCCAGCTCCACGGCGGTGCGGTGGTAGCCGCCGGCCGCCGCCTCGAAGCGCTCGACGGCCTCGGCGGGCGGCTCGGGCAGCGCCTCGACCAGGTCGTGGTGGGCCGCGTAGGCGCGGACCTGCCACACGATCAGGTGGTCGTCGTCGGCCATCGTGCCGGCGGCCCGCAGCTCCTCGGCCCGGCGCAGCACCTCGTCGAGCGCCGGCCAGTCGGCCACCGCGCCCTCGACGTCGCCGAGTTCCACGATCAGCGCGCGGGCCCGGGCCATCAGGGCCTGGCCGGGCAGCCCGGCCTGCTCGAACAGCTCGGCGGCGGCCAGCAGCCCGGCCCGGCCGTCGGCGTGCTCGTCCCGCTCCAGCGCCTGGTGGGCCCGCTGCTCGGCGAGTTCGGCGCGCAGCCGCCCGGGGCTGCCGACCGCGGTGCCCTCGGGGTGGGCGAAGCCGTCGGCGGCGGCGCGTTCGGCGATCCGCCGCCAGAGCCGGTCGGCGTCCGGGTGCCCGACGAGCTCCAGCTCGCGGGCCCGGACCACCAGGGCGGTGAAGTCCTCCGGCTCCGGCTCGACGGCCCGGCGCGGTGCGGGCGCGAGGGCCGGGGCGGCGGCCAGCTCGGGCGCGGCGGCGGCGCGCACGCCGAGGGCCAGCGGCTCGGCCAGCAGCGGCTCGCGGGCCAGCCGGGCGCGCCGGTCGGCGCCGACCGCGTCGGTGCCGTTGCGGGCGTCGAAGCGGGCGGCGAGCGCGTCGGCCTCGGCGCGCACATGGGCGAGCAGGGTGTCCGCCGTCCAGGAGGTGCCGGGCGGGCCGCTGACGGCGAGCCCACCGTGGCCGCCCCGGGCCAGGACGGCGAGCAGCACCTCGACGCCGGTGAGGAAGGACAGCAGCGCGGACGGCTCGCCGGCCACCGCGAACAGGTCGCGGTTCTCGGCGAGCAGTTCCAGGCCGCGCGGCTCGTTGCCGGACAGCGCGCAGAACTCGACGTGCCGGCCGACGGCGTGCGCCATCGAGGCCTTGCCGCGCGCGGCGCGGTAACCGGTCAGGTGGCTGGAGCGGGCCTCGTCCAGCCGGCCCCGGCGCAGCAGCGGGAGCAGGGCGGCGGCCTGGCTGAGGGCGGGCTCCTGCTCGCAGCTGCTCCGGCCGTCGAGGACCGGCTGCAGGACGTCCAGCGCCCGGGCGTCGTCGCCGGCGTCCGCGAAGTGCTCGGCGCGCGCCCGGGTCTCGCAGGCGTGGCAGTCGCTCAGCTCGGAGCGCGGGCGGGCCGTCCACAGCTCGTAGGCGTCCTGGCGGCCGCTGCCGGTCTGCGCGGCCAGGTGGTAGCGCTGGGCGTAGTACGGCTGGAGGTCGAAGCCGGCCGCCCGGTAGCGGTCGCGCAGTTCGGTGTGCCAGCGCCGCAGGGCCGGCAGCGGCACGTCCGGGTTGCCCAGGAGCGCGCCGGCCACCCACTTGAAGCGCCAGAACACCTGCTGGCGGGCCCACTCGCCGAAGCCGTCCGGGTCGGCGTCCCACAGCTTGAGGAGGCGGGCGAAGACGACCGGGCTCTTGCCGCGCTCGCCGTCGTACTCGTACGCCTCCATCAGCTCCAGCAGGGCCATCGAGCGCGCCCCGGTGTCGTCGAACTGCTCGGCGGCGTCGACGAGTTCCTCGGCCGCGACGGTCCGCTGGCGGCCGTACGGGCGGGCGTCGTTCTCGCGCAGCGCGGCCATCACCGCATCGGGGGTGTCCAGCATCAGGCCTCCTTCGGGTCGGTGCGGTCCGGGCCGGCCGACTCGTGGCCGAGCATGGCGTGGTCGAGCAGGCTGATGAACGAGCGGTTGAGCAGGGCGCTCTCGCTGGCCTTGAGCGGGCGGCGGGTCATCAGCACGGCCTGCCCGTACAGCGCCTCGACGGCGGTGACGGCCAGCTCGCGGTTGGTGACCGTCGCGGCGCGGCGCACCAGCGGGTTGAGGTGGTTGAGCACCAGCTGGGCGCGGGGCGCCTCGGCGCGCAGCGAGCCCAGGATGTCCGCCCACAGGCCGTCGGCCTCCTCGGCGAGCTGGGCGCGGCTGCGCTCGTGCCGGGCCTCCCGGTTGTCCAGCAGCAGCGCGGGCGCGTTGGTCGGGTGGAAGCTGCGCAGGGCGACGTCGCAGTCGAAGCGGCCGACCACCTCGCGGGCGACGGCGAGGAAGGCGTTCGCGGCGAGCTCGGCGGCCGGGTCGACGGTGTCCAGGTGCGCGGTGACGGTGCCCGGGTCGAGGTCGGAGACCGAGACGCCGGGGCGGATCTCGGGCAGCCGGTGCACCAGGTCGCGGTCGTAGGTGTAGCCGCCGTTGACCACGCCGAGGCCGGCGGCGCCGGCGATCGGGGCGACCTGGCGGAACTCCTCGACGGTGCGGGTCACCAGCACCACCGGGTGGCTGCGGGTGAACTCGTCCAGGGTGACGTTGCCGTCGGTGGTCTCGAACGGCAGCCACGGCAGCATCATCCGTAGCAACTCGTCGTCGTAACGGGCGAGTTCCTTGACGGCCAGGTGGTGCACGGACAGGAAGCGGTGCAGCAGCGCCGGATCGCTCGCGGACAGGCCGGTCAGCCAGTCGCGGATCCGGACGCCCAGCGCGTCACGGACGGCGGCCAGCGTCTCGTCCGCGTACAGGCCCTCGCGGGAGGCCGTCGGGCGCAGGCCGTCGGTGTCCACCACGCAGCGGACGAAGAACGCCCAGTCCGGCAGCAGCTCGTCGGCCTGGTCGGACAGCAGCATGCCCTTGAGGTGCACCCGGTGGCCCGAACGGCGGGACGGCGGGGCCGCGTCCGGCAGCACGTAGGCGACGCCGCGCAGGCCGACCAGCGGCAGGTCCAGGTCGATGGTGTCGAGCGGGGCGAAGTCGAAGGCGGCGCGGCAGTACTCGGTCAGCGCGTCGCGCCGGGCCAGCGGCGAGCCGTGTCGCTCGGCCCACGGCGGGGTGCGGTTCACCCGGTGCTCGGTGCCGTTCGCGTCCACCACCGTGACGTCGTGGCGCAGCAGGCTGCCGAAGTCCCGGGCCAGCGCGAGGACACGGCCCGACCGCGTCCACTCGACGGCGTCGGCGCGCGGGACCAGCGTCACGGTGGTGCCCGGCTCCGGCTTGGCCGCGGCGGGCAGGGTGCGGATCGTGTAGCGGCCGTCGGAGCCGCCGCGCCACTCGATCACCGGCGCGTCCGGCGTGGCGGCGGAGCGGGTCACCACGGTGATCTCGTCGGCGACCACGAAGCAGGCCAGCAGGCCGATGCCGAACTGGCCGATGAAGTCGCCGCGGGCCTGGGCCAGCCCGGTGCCGTCCAGCCGGCCGTCGGCGTCGCGCTTCGAACTGCGGCCGATGGTGGCGAGGAAGGTGTGGACGTCCGCCTCGGTCAGGCCGACGCCGGTGTCGGTGACGCTCAGCTCGTCGTCGGCGCGCACGACGATCCGGGCCGGCGCCTGCGGATCGAGGGCGCGGCGGGCGGAGATCGCGTCCACCGCGTTCTGCAGCAACTCGCGCAGGTACACCCGCGGGCTGGAGTAGAGGTGGTGGGAGAGCAGGTCCACCAGGCCGCGCAGGTCCACCTGGAAGGTGTGCGCGCTCGCCGCGTTGTCGGGCGTCGGGTTCTCGGATGGGGACACCGGGGGCTCTTTCGATCGCGGGGCGGGTGATGGAGGTTCTGGACGGGCCGGGGGCGTCAGTACGCGCAGCGGTCCCGGTGGGAGGCGAACGCCTTGAGCGGATCACCGGACAGGAAGTGCCAGGGCGACTCGGTGACGGCGCCGTCCAAGGCCTCGAACAGCAGGCGCGCCGTCTTGCGCTGGCCGGCCAGCGAGAAGGCCATCGCGAAGGCGTTGAAGGAACCCTGCCAGCCACGCACCGGCGTGAAGTCCGGGTGCAGCACGGAGCGGAAGGCCGCCTCCTGCAAGTCGGCCACCACCTCCGCACTGGCCAGGTAGGCGCGGTCCTCACCGTCCGGGAGGTCCAGCCAGCGCTCCAGGTGCGCCAGCACCACCAGCTCGCCGAGCTGGCTGCCCTCCGGCGCCGCGAGCATCGAGGAACGGGCGAAGGCGTGCATCTCCTCGTGCGAGCCGCCCCACTTGGCGCACAGCTGCTGGAGGCGCTGGCGGTGCGAGGCCGGATGCCCGGGAGCACGGCGCACGGCGGCCTCGAAGCGGCAGGTCGCGACCTCCGCCGGGAGCGAGGCACCGCGGGCGCTGATCTGCAGGAAGTACCAGGGGGCGAGCCAGGACGGCTCGCGCTCGGCGACCTCCAGCAGCTGCTCCTCGGCGATGTCCAACCGCTCGTGGAACACCTGCCACTGCTTCTCGGACACGTGCTTCGCCCGGGCGCCCGTCCGGGCCTCCCAGGCCCAGGTGACGTGCCGGGCACCGGACAGCAGCAGCGCCAGCGCGTCCTCGGGCCGGTCGGCGAGGGCCCGGGCCGTCCACTCCTCGACCCGGGGCACCTCCGCGATCGCACCGACCCGCCCGGTCAGATCGGCGCCGTCCCCGACGGCGGCCAGCGCGGGGCCCAGGGCCGCCCAGTCACCGGCGGCGGCCTGGCCGAGCATCAGGCGCAGCGACTCGTCCCCGAGCGCCGGATCCAGCCGCGGCGCCGCAACGGCCGCCACGGGCGCGGACCCGACGGCCCGCCGCACCCTCCCAAGCCAGCCCGCCCCGCTCTGCGCGGCCTCCTCGCCGGAGCGGCGTCGGAACAGCGGCATGTGTGGCCCCCTCGAACATCATCGGCATCTTTCGCATGGCCGCACGACGGCCACCCCAGATGAGTAGATATCACGGCCGACCGACATCCGTTTCCCCAGCCCAGGGGCGGTCCCGGTCCGGCACGTGCGGGGACCGCCCCACGGCCCGCCGACCGGGGCGGACGACCGGGGCTGACGGCCGGAACGCGGGCACGTCGAACGGGGTGAGGACACGTCGAACAGGCGGCGGCGCTGTCCGGTCCGACGCCGAAACGCAGCGGGCCCCGGCGCCTCCTCGGCCCGGGGCTTCGCTTCGCTTCGCGTACGCGGCGGCCGTCAGGCCAGTCCGAGCCCGGCGTCCGGGGTCCTGCCCGCCTGGGCCTGCTCGATCCGCTTGACCAGCATCACCCCGAACCGCCGGGCGGCAGCCACGTCGGCCGGCCCGCCCTCGGTGGTCACGCTGGCGACGACGGTGCCCGAGCGCAGCACGATGCCGATGCCCTCGCTCTCGCCCAGCTGGCCCTGGAAGGCCTGGCTCTCGCTGCCCAGCACCGGGGAGTCGACCTTGCGGAACGGCCCGGCTCCGTAGGAGGCGTAGGACTCCTTGAGCTTGCCCTTGGCGGCGTCGCGGTTCGGCAGCGTCTCGACGATGAAGCGGGCGACCACATCCCCCGAGGAGAACCGGACGGAACCGCTGAGCGGCTTGCCGGTGCACGGCACCGACGCGGTGCAGGTGGTGGCGTGGTCGATGGTGTCGACCTTGCGCTTCTCCTCCTCCCAGCCCGCCATCGCCTTCGCGTCCGGCAGCACCTGCCCGACGAGCTTGTCGTCCAGCAGCACCGCCTCCAGGTCCGCCCCGGGCGTCGCCGCCCCGGCCGGCGGAGCAGAGGCCCCGGCGCCACCGCTTCCGGTCGCAGGCGGCGGCGCCGAGGCCGAGCCCGCAGCCGCACCCGCCCCCGTCGCGGCGGCAGGCGCGGAAGCCGAGGCGGAGACCGAAGCCCCTGCACCGGTCTCACCACCCGCCGGACCCGTCGCACTCGCCACCGCACTCGCCGCCCCCGCCGCACCCTTGGCCGCGTCCGAGCCCGCCGGGGAACTCCCCGCAGAACCCGCCGAGCACCCGGCCAGCACCCCCGTCAGCACCCCGGCCGCCACCGCGGCAGCCACCCTCCGACCAGCCATCCCCATCCCCATCGCCCACTCCTCCGGATGTCCGTGACCCATCAAGATAGCCGCCGCACCCGGCCCGCCCGCGCCCGGGTGCACCCGGGCCGATCAAGGACGGAGCGGGGGCGGGCACGGCGGCGGGGCGGCGACCGTACTGGTCACCAGTCGCGTAGACACCGATGA
>NZ_JBHWIR010000087.1:0-20428 GCF_042731835.1 Kitasatospora sp. NPDC059817
CTGGGCGGGGGCGTGCGGGGGGGGTGGTTGACGGTGTTGCTAGGGTCTCTCCTCGGGGGGTCGGGCGCGCCGGGGCCGGGGGGGGCGGCGGCGGGGCGGGGCGGCGCCCGGCCCGCGGCGGCGCGGCGGGAGGGTGTGGACACGCAATTCCGGGCGGACGCCCGCCGGGGCGTCCGCCGTCGAGCACGATAGCCGCCCGGCGCGGGCGCGGCTACGGTCCGTGCGCCCGGCCCGTACGGAGGGTTGCGCGTTCCGGCCGTCGCGCGGGGCGCGCACCGTGTCTCCGCGCTCCGTCCGGGACGGTGTCAGACCGCGTGGTACCGGCCGGTGCGGGACTCCCAGTACAGGTAGCCGGCGAGCCAGGTGACCAGCCCGTCCGCGTACCGCTGGGCGATCGTCCGTTCGACCCGGGAGAGCCCCAACTCCCGGTAGACGTCCGGCAGTCGGCCGTGCAGGTCCCGGCACCGCTCGACCATCAGCTGCGCCTCCTCCAGCACCACCGCGCAGGCCTCCTCGGCCGAGCAGCGGCGCTCGCGCTGGACGATCATCACCAGGTTGTTGACGTCGCCGCGCGGGGCCTCCAGCGGGAACGACCGGACGTCGTTGCTGAGCGAGGGGATGTCGGCTGCCAGCTGGCGCAGTTGACGCAGCACCGGGTGGTGCAGGACGGCGGCGGGCACCTCGAACTGGCCGAGGCGTTCGACCATGTCGAAGATGGTCTCCATCGCCGCGGTGCCTCGTCTGAGCACCAGGTAGCCGTCGCGGTCGGGTGGCCGGGTGGAGATGCGGCCGGCGGCCTCGGCGGGGTGACTGGCCAGGTACCACTCCCAGTTGTACGCGGCGCGGGCCTGCCAGCGGGCGGGCATGCCGCGCACGCTGCGGTCCCAGAGGTCGGCGAAGGCGGTCTCGACCGGCGAGTCCTGGTCGGGGCGGGCTCCGTGCAGGACGGCGATCAGCCGCTCGCAGATGGGGGCGACCTCCGTCGGGCGGCGGCCGAGCGGGCCGTCGAACTGGTCGTCGAAGAGGAAGTAGAAGCCCATCAGGTCGGCGGCGAGGGAGAGTTCGTCCGGGCCGGTGTCGGGGTAGCCGAGGGCGGCGAGGTCGACCACGTCCCAGTGGGCGTACCCGGGGTGGTCGACGTCGGGGAGCAGCGGGTGGCGGACCAGCCAGTCACGGTGCAGCGCGGTGGCCTGCGGTCCGTGCGGGCTGCGACGGTGCGGGAACGGAATCTGAAGTGAGGTGTCGTCAGACATCGGACTCCCGGTGCGGCGAAGGGTGGGGGTACTAGTGGTTCGAACGTTGGGTGTGGGGGGAGTTGACGCGGCGAGGCTTCCGGGGAGAGGGTGATAGCGAAAGATCATCTTCGCCTCGCGGGCCGTAGGGTATCTGATGTAATGATCGGACGTTAGGGGTATAGGGCAATTGCCCTTGGCAAGGCGTCCGAACCCTCACCGTCCGCCCCAGCCTGCGCGAATGCCCCACAGCGAGTGCCACGCAGCGCTAACCTCGGCTCCACGGGCAGTGATGCGAGCAGCGACACGGGCTGTGACGCGAGTGGCGAGGCGGAGGCACGACGGTGACCGAGCAGGACAACGAACTTCGGACGGGATCAGGTTCCGGCCGGGACGGCGACAGCACCTCGCCGAGGGTCAGGCTGCGCGACCGCGACGCCGAACTCCGCTCCGTCGAGACGGCCGTCGACAAACTCTGCTGCGAATTCGCGGCCGGCGGCACCGAGATCGGCGAACTGCTCGCCTTCTCCGGCCGCCCCGGCATCGGAAAGACCAGCCTGCTGCACGAGGTCCGACGGGTCGCCAAACTCCGCGACCGCGCCGAGGTGTTGTTCGCCCGCGGCGGCGAGCGCCAGTTCAACGAGCCCTACCACGTGCTGCGCCAGCTCCTCCAGCCCCTCCTCACCAGCCTGCAGCCCGACGAGTTCCGCCAGGTCATGGGCACCTGGGAGGAGGTCGTCGGACCGGCCATGGGCCTCAAGCGGCCCAAGGCCGGCGCCCGCCGCCTCGACCCCCAGGGCGTGCGCGACGGCCTCGACTACGTCCTCACCCAACTCGCGCCGCGCCGGGCCCCGTTGGTCATGATCGTCGACGACCTGCACTGGGGCGACCACGAGTCGCTCTCCTGGCTCACCCAGTTCGCCGTCCGCTCCCGCGAACTGCCCGTCCTGCTCGTCTTCGCCTTCCGCGAGGACGAGAACGACTGGCCGACCGAGATCCAGCAGCACCGCAAGGCCGTCCTCGGCCTCGCCACCAGCAAGCACGAACTCAACCGGCTCTCGCTGGTCTCCGTCACCGACATGATCCGCGCCGAACTCGGCGACAAGGCCGAGGACGCCTTCTGCTACGAGTTCTGGAACGTCGTCAACGGCAACCCCTTCGAAGCCGTCGCCCTGCTCGACCAGGTCCGCGACCAGGACCTCGAACCGGTCGAGGAGAACTCCCAGCAACTGCGCGAACTCGCCGTCGACGCCACCGGAATGACCCTCAAGAGCTGGATCGACCGGCTCGGCTCCGGCACCCTGCGCTTCGCCTGGGCCTGCGCGATGCTCGGCACCGACATCCGGGTCGACCTCGCCACCCGGATCTGCGCCCAGACCACCGAGGGCGCCCGCGACGCCATCAAGCAGCTGCGCAAGCAGCGCGTGCTCACCCAGACCCCCAACGGCAACCTGGAGTTCGTCCACCCGTTGATCGGCAGCTCGATCTACAACACCATGCCGGAGGCCACCCGCACCGGCATGCACGGCGTCGCCGCCGCCGAGATCGAGAACGCCGGACTCGGCCTGCTCGCCGCCTCCCGCCACCTCGTCGAGACCTTCTCCGGCGAGGGCGACGACAAGACCGTCCGCAAACTGCGCCGGGCCGCCGTCGAACACCTGCTGATCGGCGCCCCCGAAGCCGCCCAGCGCTGCCTGCACCGCGCCCTCAACGAACCCCCGGCCGACGACATCCGCGCCGAGGTGCTGTACGAACTGGGCTGCTCCGCCCTGCTCACCGACCCCGTCGCCACCGTCAACCAGCTCAAGCTCGCCCTCGACCCCGACGAGGGGCCGCTGCGCCCCGAACTGCGGGTCGACGCCACCTTCCGGCTCTCCGAGGTGCTCGCACACAGCGGCGAACTGCGCCAGGCCGCAGTGGTCTGCCAGGACGAGGCCGAGCAGACCGCCGACCCGGCCGGCCGACTCCGGCTCCAGGCCGCCTCGTTCATGTGGCACGCCTTCCGCAAGTCCGAGGACGACGGGCCCGGCCGATCCACCCGGCTCGGCCTCATGTGCGACGGCCTCAGCACCCGCGACGCCGCCGACCGGGCCGTCCTCGCGATGCGCGCCTGGGACCTCACCCTGCGCGGCGCCCCCTCCGCCGAGGCGCTGACCTACGCCGACGCCGTCCTCGACGCCGGCCGCCTGCCCAAGGGACTCGGCTGGACCGACAGCACCTGGGGCTTCGAACTGCCCTCCATGCTCGGCCTCACCTACACCTACAACGACCGCATCGCCCAGGCCGAGCGGCTGTTCGCGGACGCCATCATCCAGTTCGAGGTCGCCGGGTGGAGCGGTGCCCACCGGGGCTTCGCGTACTTCCTGATGGGCCTCGCCCGCTTCCGCCGCGGCCTGCTCGCCGAGGCCGAGGACTTCCTGCGCCGCGCACTGCGACTGTCCGAGCGGATCGGCCCCAAGCTGCCGCTCGCCTGGGACGCCGTCGGCGTCCTGGTGGACACCCTGCTCGCCCGCGGCCGGACCGAGGAGGCCTGGGAACTCGCCGTCGAGTTCGGCTTCCACCCGCCGTACCACACGACCGCGATGGTGCTGCCCGACGCGCCCTCGCTGTACGGCAAGCTGCTGATCGCCAAGAAGCGCTACGCCGGGGCGGCCGCCGCACTCACCGAGGCCGGCGCCCAACTGGAGGCCCGCGGCTGGCACAACACCGTCTGGGCGCCCTGGGCCGGCCACCTCGCCATCGCGATCGCGGCCGACGAGCCCGACCGCGCCCGCGAGTACGCCCAGAAGGCCGTCCAGGACGCCCGCACCTTCGGCACCGCCTCGGCGATCGGCACCGCGCTGCGGCTGAACGCCCAGATCGAGGACGGCCAGCAGGCGGTCGAGCTGCTGGAGCAGGCCGTGATGTACCTCGGCCAGTCGCCGGCCGGGTACGAGCACGCCGTCGCGCTGGTCGACCTCGGCGCCGCGCTGCGCCGGGTCGGGCGGCTGGAGGACGCGCAGGAGTACCTGTACCAGGGCATCGAGCTGGCCCAGCACTGCTCGGCCGAGGGGCTGGTCGACCAGGCGCGGCGGGAGCTGGCCAACTACGGCCTGCGGCCCAACCGGCTGGGGCTGCGCGACTTCCGGGAGACGCTCAGCCAGCCCGAGTGGGAGGTCGCCAACCTCGCGGTGCAGGGCGTGCCGCCGCAGCGCATCGCCGACGAGCTCGGCGTGCACCTCAGCCTGGTCAACCGCCGACTGGCCGCGGTCTACCGCAAGGCGGGCAGCGGGCCGGACGGCCTGGCCTCCGCCCTCGGGCTGCCGACGCAGCCGCGCGGGGCCGCCCGGCCGGGGGCGGAGCCCGAGGAGGCGTAGCCCGCGGTGGCAGGGAGGCGTGGGCGGCGGGTGCCCGGGCGGCGCGCGGAGGCACGGGAGCGCTCCCGGGGCGGTCGCCGTCGTCAGGGCGTGTCTGACGATTCCCGCCGGGCGCGAATTGTCAGACACGCCCTAGGCTGACGCAGACGTGGGGGCGCCGCGGCGACCCCCTGGACGGACCCGGAACCGGGGCGGTCACGGCACCCCGCGACCGCCAGTGAGGAGCAGGCCATGGCGAGCGAGGCCACCAGCGTGCGGCACGAACCCCTCGACCCCTCGGGCGCGGGCGCCGCGATCGAGCGTTGGACGCTCTCCGCCGGCCCGTACGAGGCGAGCGTGCTCACCCTCGGCGCCACCCTGCACACCCTCACCGGCCCGGACCGCGCCGGGCGCCCCGCCCAACTGCTGCTCTCCACCGACCAGCTGACGCAGATCCTCGGCCCGGCCCGGCACTACGGCACCGTGGTCGGCCGGTACGCCAACCGGATCGACGGTTCCAGGGTCACCATCGACGGCGAGGAGCACCCGCTCGCCCCGACCGGCGGCGGCATCACCATCCACGGCGGGCCGGACGGCTTCGCGCAGCGGATCTGGGAGGCCGAGCGGATCGAGGGCGGGGTGCGGCTGCGGTTGCACAGCCCGGACGGCGACCAGGGCTTCCCCGGTGCGCTGGACATCACCGTCTCCTACACCCTGGACCCGGCCGGCGAGCTGGTGATCGCCTACCGCGCCGTCACCAGCAAGCCGACCGTGGTCAACCTGACCAACCACGCGTACTTCAACCTTGCGGGTGAAGGGAACGGCGACGTCCTCGGCCACCTGCTCACCCTCGACGCCGACGCCTACACCCCGGCCGACGAGCGGCAGATCCCGTACGGGCGGACCGAGCCGGTGGCCGGCACGCCGTTCGACTTCACGGTGGCCACGCCGATCGGCAAGTCGGTGCACGACGACCACCCGCAGCTGGCCGGGCCCGGCGGCTACGACCACAACTGGGTGCTCCGGGCCCGGCCGGCCGACGGCAGCCCGGCCCGGGCGGCGCTGCTGGAGGACCCGGTCAGCGGGCGCACCCTGGAGGTGCTGACCACCGAGCCGGGCGTCCAGGTCTACACGGCCAACAAGTTCCAGGGGGCGGTCACCGGCGCGAGCGGTGTCCCGTACGGGCCGTTCGCCGGGATCGCGCTGGAGACCCAGCACTTCCCGGACTCCCCGAACCACCCGGCGTTCCCGAGCACCGTGCTGCGGCCGGGGGAGGAGTTCCGCTCGACCACCGTGCTGCGGCTGGGCGTCAGCTGAGCGCTCCGGGCACGTCCGGGGTGAGGTCCTGCTGGAGGTCCCGTGCGAGGTCCCGGCGCATGCAGAGCCGGGGCCAGCGGTCGAGACCGTGCTCGGCCTCCTTGCGGCGGATCTCCCGCAGGCCCGGGGTGAGCTCGTGGTCGGCGAGCGGGCGGAAGCCGCAGCGGGCGTAGTAGGGGGCGTTCCAGAGGACGTCGGCGAAGGTGGTGAGGGTGAGCGCGGGGGCGTCGGTGCCGGCCGCGAGGTGTTCGATCAGCGCCCGGCCGATGCCCCGGCGGGCGTGGTCGGGGTGGACCGACACCTGTTCGATGTGCAGGGCGCCGTCCACCGGCTCGGCGAGCAGGTAGCCGGCGATCGGACCGGGACCGGGACCGGGTTGCTGGGGCAGGTCGGTTCCGTGGGGCAGGTCGGTCGCGTCGGGGACGGCGACCAGGGCGATGCCCGCGTCCAGGTAGTGGGCCAGCTCGTGCGGGGCCGGTGGTTCGTCGTCGGCGATCTCCGGCATGCCGATCGCGGCGAAGGGGGCCCCGGCGGCCCGCTCCAGTTCGCACAGCAGCGGCAGTTCGTCCCTCATGGCGGCTCTGATACGCATGCGTTCAGTCTGCTGCAAGCGGTTTTCGGCCAGGGATGGTGGTTCTCTCGGCCATCCGGTATCGGCTCGAAGCGGGAGAACCCGGACATTTGGCCGCACTGTCAACTACCGTGCGGCTACGTCCAGGACACGTGGGCGTAACGATCGCTGTTTCTTGCAGAAACTTGCTGCAAGGACTTTCCGTCGCTATTGCACCGCTGTTAACTTCCTTCCGAGCCCGACGGCAGCAACGGTGCAGTCGGCACGAGGCAGCCATTATGCGCCTGTCTCCGAAGATCTCGGGCACCCCCACCCTCCCAAGGAGTTCTCATGCGGCGTGGCATCGCGGCCTCTGCCCTCGTTGTGGCCCTCGCGGTCTCGATGGCTGCCTGTGGCAGCAGCGGCTCCAGCTCAAACGGCAAGGCCGACGGGCCGGTCACCCTCACCTACTGGGACACCTCGAACGCCACCAACGAGGCGCCGAACTACCAGGAGCTGGTCAAGAAGTTCGAGGCCGCCAACCCGAACGTCAAGGTCGACTTCGTCAACGTCCCGTTCGACCAGGCGCAGAACAAGCTCCAGACCGCCATGGGGGCCAAGGGCGCTCCGGACGTGTTCCGCTCCGAGGTCGGCTGGACCGCCGCCTTCGCCAAGGCCGGCTACCTGGAGCCGCTCGACGGCACCCCGGCCGTCGCCGACACCTCCGCCTTCCAGCCCAGCCTGATCCAGCAGGCCAAGTTCGACGGCAAGCTGTACGGCGTGCCGCTGGTCACCGACACCCTGGGCCTGCTCTACAACAAGGAGCTGTTCGCCAAGGCCGGCATCACCGACGCCCCCAAGACCTGGGACGAGCTGAAGACCGACGCCGCCGCGCTCAAGGACAAGGCCGGTGTCGACGGCTTCTGGCTGAAGGCCGCGGACGGCTACTACGCGATGCCGTTCCTGTTCGGCGAGGGCACCGACACCGTCGACGCCGCCGGCAAGAAGATCACCGTCACCTCGCCGGAGGCCGTCAAGGCCATCGAGACCTACAAGACGATGTTCACCGCGCCCGGCATGGCCAAGGCCGACGTCACCACCGACGCCTACGCGCACATGATGGACGCCTTCAACAACGGCAAGGTCGCGGCCATCGTCCAGGGCCCGTGGGAGATCACCAACATCTACAAGGGCGCCGCGTTCGCCGACAAGAACAACCTCGGCATCGCGCCCGTCCCGGCGGGCTCCAGCGGCAAGTCCGGTGCGCCCACCGGCGGGCACAACATCTCCGTCTACGCCGGTGCCGACCAGGCCCACAAGGCCGCCGCCGAGAAGTTCGCCGCCTTCATGACCTCGGCGGAGAGCCAGGCCTTCATCGCGCAGAAGAACTCCACCCTGCCGACCCGCTCCGACGCCTTCACCGCCGACGTCAAGGCCGACCCCGGCATCGCCGGCTTCCAGGCCGTCCTCGGCAGCGCCAAGCCGCGCCCCGAACTGCCCGAGTACAGCTCGCTGTTCTCCTCGCTCGGCACCAACCTGGGCAAGGCCGTCCAGGGCACCGGCACCCAGGACGCGCTGAACACCGTCGCCACCGACTACGCCAAGCTGCTGCCGGGCTTCGCCAAGTAGTCGCCGTCGGCCGTCCGGGCCGCCGCCGCGCCACCCCCCGTACCGCAGGTGACGCCCGCGCCCCCCCCCGGCACCACCCCTCCCGACCCCCCGCTCGACGGCTGCCGCCCCCCCGGGCCCGGCCGCCCGCCCCCCCCCCCCCCCCACTCCGCCGGGCGCATGTCGGACCCGCCGCCCGGCCACCCGGCGGGCCCGGCGGCCGGACCCGCTCCCCCCGAGACTTCCCCCCGAGAAGGTGTCAATCGATGTCAGTCGCCGTGCAGGGCGCCACCGGCAAGGGCAGCCCGGAGCGCGAGCAGCGTCCGGGCCTGCTGGAACGCGTCAAGCGCTCCTACGCCAAGCACTGGTACGCCTACGCGATGATCGCCCCCGTGGTGCTGGTCCTCGGTGCCCTGGTGCTCTACCCGCTGGTCCAGGGCCTCTGGCTCACCCTGACCGACGCCAACAGCCTCAACGTCGCCCGCAAGATCGGCGTCAACGAGATCCCGGCCAGCTACAACTTCGTCGGCTTCCACAACTACGCCGACATCCTGTGGGGCCCCGGCTCGTACGACCGCTTCTGGTCCCACTTCGTCTGGACCATCGCCTGGACGGCCATCTGCGTCTTCCTGCACTACACCCTCGGCCTGGGCCTCGCCCTGCTGCTCAACAAGAAGCTGCGCGGCCGCGCCGTCTACCGGATGCTGCTCATCCTGCCCTGGGCCGTGCCGACCTTCGTCACCGTCTTCTCCTGGCGACTGATGCTGTCCGACGGCGGTGTCGTCAACAGCATGCTCGGCTTCCTCCACTTGCCCGAACCCGGTTGGCTCACCGACCCGTGGGCGCAGAAGTCCGCCGCGATCCTGGTCAACACCTGGGCCGGCGTGCCGTTCATGATGATCTCGCTGCTCGGCGGCCTGCAGTCGATCCCGGCCGAGCTGTACGAGGCCGCCGAGATGGACGGCGCCACGCCGTGGCAGCGCTTCCGGTACGTCACCCTGCCCGGGCTGCGGGCCGTCTCCTCCACCGTCGTCCTGCTCGGCGTGATCTGGACGTTCAACCAGTTCAACGTCATCTTCCTGCTCTTCGGCACCGGTGCGCCCGACGCCCAGCTGCTGGTCACCTGGGCCTACCGCCTCGGCTTCGGCCAGATCCCCCGGGACTACGCGCAGTCCGCCGCCTACGGCGTGATCCTGCTGTCCATCCTGATCGTCTTCACCGCCTTCTACCGGCGCTGGCTCGCCCGCAACGAGCAGGCCAACGGCTGAGGCCCCGGACCCAGTTGACCCACGAAGGCAGGTACCCCCGATGAGCACCACCACCGAACTCCCCACCCCCGCGGCGGCCGTGGCCCCGGCCGCCCGGCCGGTCAAGGCCCGCCGGCGCGGCGAGAGCAGCCCGCTGGTCAGGGCGCTGTCCCACGGCACCCTGATCGTGGCCGGCCTGATCGCGCTGTTCCCGGTGGCGTGGATCCTCTTCGTCTCGCTCGGCCCGGACAAGACCGACTACCTCCACCCCGGCGCGATCCTCGACAAGCTCACGCTGTCGAACTACCACCACGTGCTGTTCGACACGGACTTCTTCACCTGGTTCGGCAACGCCCTCCTGGTCTCCGGCGTCACCACCGTGTTCGGCGTCCTGGTCGCCGCCACCACCGGCTACGCCGTCTCCCGGATGCGCTTCCCCGGCCACCGGCCGCTGATGTGGTCGCTGCTGGTCACCCAGATGTTCCCGATCGCGGTGCTGATCGTGCCGATGTACACGATGCTCTCCGACCTCGGCCTGCTGGACAGCTACCTGGGCCTGATCCTGGTCTACTCGACCACCACCGTGCCGTACTGCGCCTGGCTGCTGAAGGGCTACTTCGACACCATCCCGGTGGAGATCGACGAGGCCGGCCGGGTCGACGGGCTCAGCCCGTTCGGCACCTTCTGGCGGCTGGTGCTGCCGCTCGCCCGCCCGGGCCTGGCGGTGGCCGCCTTCTACTCCTTCCTCACCTACTGGGCCGAGGTGCCGTTCGCCTCCACCTTCATGCTCAGCTCCGACAAGTACACGCTGGCCGTGGGCCTGCAGACCTTCGTCAGCGAGCACGACGCCCAGTGGAACCTGATGGCCGCGACCGCCGTGCTGATCGCGATCCCGTCGGCAGCCTTCTTCTACCTGGTGCAGCGCCACCTGGTCACCGGTCTGACCGCCGGTGCCTCCAAGTCGTAACGCTCCTCGCTCCTCTAGTCCCCAAGGGATACCGTCCATGACCCAGAACCTGGCCGACACCTCCCGGCCTGCCGCCGACGCCGCCGCCCACGAGGCGGTCACCCCGGCTCCTGTGACTGGCGGCGCCTCCAGAGGCTGGTGGCGGGACGCGGTCATCTACCAGGTGTACCCGCGCAGCTTCGCCGACTCCAACGGCGACGGCATGGGCGACCTGCCCGGCATCCGCAGCCGCCTGCCGTACCTGCGCGACCTCGGCGTGGACGCGGTCTGGCTCTCGCCGTTCTACGCCTCGCCGCAGGCGGACGCGGGCTACGACGTCGCCGACTACCGCGCCGTGGACCCGATGTTCGGCAGCCTGCTGGACGCCGACGCGCTCATCCGGGACGCCCACCAGCTGGGGCTGCGGATCATCGTCGACCTCGTCCCCAACCACTCCTCGGACCAGCACGAGTGGTTCCAGCGCGCCCTGCGCGAGGGCCCCGAGTCCCCGCTGCGCGAGCGGTACCACTTCCGCCCCGGCAAGGGCGAGAACGGCGAACTGCCGCCCAACGATTGGGAGTCCATCTTCGGCGGCCCGGCCTGGACCCGCAGCGAGAACCCGGACGGCACCCCCGGCGACTGGTACCTGCACCTGTTCGCCCCCGAGCAGCCCGACTTCAACTGGGAGAACCGGGCAGTCGCCGACGAGTTCCGCTCGATCCTGCGGTTCTGGCTCGACATGGGTGTCGACGGCTTCCGCATCGACGTCGCCCACGGCCTGGTGAAGGCCCCCGGCCTGCCCGACCTCGGCGGCGCGGACCAGCTCAAGCTGCTCGGCAACGACGTCATGCCGTTCTTCGACCAGGACGGCGTGCACGAGATCTACCGCAGCTGGCGCAAGATCCTCGACGAGTACCCGGGCCAGCGGATCGGCGTCGCCGAGGCCTGGACCCCGACCGTCCAGCGCACCGCCAACTACGTGCGCCCCGACGAGCTGCACCAGGCCTTCAACTTCCAGTACCTGGGCACCGGTTGGGACGCCGCCGCGCTGCGCGAGGTGATCGACGTCTCGCTCGACTCGATGCGCCCGGTCGACGCCCCCACCACCTGGGTGCTGTCCAACCACGACGTCACCCGGCACGCCACCCGCTTCGCCAACCCGCCCGGCCTCGGCACCCAGATCCGCACCCCCGGCGACCGCGAGCTCGGCCTGCGCCGCGCCCGCGCCGCCACCCTGCTGATGCTCGCGCTGCCCGGCTCCGCGTACATCTACCAGGGCGAGGAACTCGGCCTCCCGGACGTCACCGACCTGCCGGACGAGGTCCGCCAGGACCCGTCGTTCTTCCGCAAGGCCGGGCAGGACGGCTACCGCGACGGCTGCCGCGTCCCGATCCCGTGGTCCGGCACCGAGGCCCCGTACGGCTTCGGCCCGGTCGCCGGCGGGCCGTCCTGGCTGCCGCAGCCGGCCGAGTGGGCCGCGCTGAGCGTCGAGGCGCAGACCGGAGACCCGGCGTCCACCCTGGAGCTGTACCGCAGCGCGCTCGCCGTCCGCCGTTCCCAGGACGACCTCGGCGCCGGGACGGCCGTGGAGTGGCTGGAGGGCCCCGAGGGGACCCTGACGTTCCGCCGCGGCTCCTTCGTCTGCACCGTCAACGCCACGGACGAGCCGGTCCGGATAGCGGCGCCCGGAAAGCTGCTGCTCTCCTCGGTGGAGCTGGTGGTCGACGGCGGCGAGACGGTGCTCGCGCCGGACAGCACCGGCTGGTGGGCGGTCTGACGTGGTTGCAATAGGCTCTGGGACCGTGACTACGGCGCGACTCTCAGACATCGCGGCGCAGGCGGGGGTCAGCGAAGCCACCGTCTCCCGCGTACTCAACGGCAAGGCGAACGTCTCCGCCGCCACCCGGCAGACCGTGCTGGCGGCGCTCGACGTGCTCGGCTACGAGCGGCCGACCCGTCTGCGCCAGCGCAGCGCCGGCCTGATCGGGCTGATCACGCCGGAGCTGAGCAACCCGATCTTCCCCGCACTGGCCCAGGTGATCGAGCAGGTGCTCAGCCGGCACGGGTACACCCCGGTGCTGTGCACCCAGACGCCGGGCGGGTCCACCGAGGACGAACTGGTCGAGATGCTGGTCGACCGGGGTGTGGCGGGCATCGTCTTCGTCTCCGGGCTGCACGCCGACTCCACCGCCGACCACGACCGCTACGCCCGGCTGACCGGGCGCGGGGTGCCGTTCGTGCTGATCAACGGCTACAGCGAGCGGATCGACGCGCCGTTCATCTCGCCGGACGACCGGGCCGCGATGTGGATGGCCGTCCAGCACCTGGCCGAACTCGGGCACGAGCGGATCGGGCTGGCCGTCGGGCAGCGGCGGTACGTGCCGGTGCTGCGCAAGATCGAGGGCTTCACGGCGGCGATGCGCGAGGTGCTGGGACGGAGCCAGGAGGAGGCCGAGGAACTCGTCCACCACACGCTGTTCAGCGTGGAGGGCGGGCACGCGGCGGCCGGCGCACTGCTGGACAAGGGCTGCACGGCGATCGTCTGCGGCAGCGACATGATGGCGCTCGGGGCGATCCGGGCGGTGCGGCAGCGTGGACTGTCGGTGCCGCACGACGTCTCGGTGGTCGGCTTCGACGACTCGCCGCTGATCGCCTTCACCGAGCCGCCGCTGACCACGATCCGCCAGCCGGTCGAGGCGATGGCGACCGCGGCGGTGGACGCGCTGCTGGAGGAGGTCGGCGGGAACGCGGTCCAGCGCGGGGAGTTCATGTTCCAGCCGGAGCTGGTCATGCGCGGCTCCACGGGGGCCTGCGCGCGCTGAGGACGGTCAACGGACGGGCCCCGGAGAGCTGTTGCTCTCCGGGGCCCGTTGCGTGCCGCCCGGGTGCCGGGTCAGCCCTCGTGGTCCGTGGGGCGGCTCTCGGTGAGCCGTTGGCCGTCGGTGGCGTCGCCGGTGCGGGTCTCGGTGCGGCGGCCGCGGGCCAGGTAGTCGCGCAGGACGAGTTCGACGGCGTCCTGCGGGTTCTTGGTGCCGGAGAGCATCATTGCGTCGATCGCGAGGTTGGCGTCGAGTGTGACGGTGACCTGGGCCATGGTGACTCCTCCTCGGGTGCCGGAGCAGCAGCATGCCCGCTGGGGGCGGGCTTTGACCATGGCCCCGGGCGGTCCTGCCCGGCGGCCTGCCGGCGGCCTTCCTACGGCGCCGGGCGACCGCCGGGGCGGGCGGAGGCTGACAGATAACAGATGATGAAATCTGTTATCTGAAATCTGTTATCTGTCAGCCGTCAGTTGTCAGCTGTCACCCGCGGGTCGTGCTCAGACCCGGCCGGCGAAGTCCGGCGCCCAGTTGGCGACGGTCTGCAGGCGCACGCCCGAGCTCGGGTTGGCGGCCTCGACGTACTGGCCGCCGCCGATGTAGATCGCGACGTGGTAGACGCCGGAGTTCTGGCCGTTGTTGGACCAGAACAGCAGGTCGCCCGCCTGCAGGCTGTCCAGCGAGACGCGGGTGCTGGCGGCGGCCTGGTCGGCGGCGACGCGCGGGACGGAGACACCCGCGGCGCGCAGCGCGGCCTGGGTCAGGCCGGAGCAGTCCCAACCGCCGTTGCCGGTACCGCCGTAGACGTACGCCTGGCCGACCTTCGACTGGGCGAAGGAGACCGCGGCGGCCATGCTGCCGGTGGCGGCCGGGGCCTGAGCGGGGGTCTGCGCCTGGGCGGCCGGCTTGGAAGCCGGCTTGGCGGCCGGGGTCGAGGTCGGGGCCGGGGCCTGCGGCTGGGCGGTCGGCTTGGCGTTCACGGCGGCGCCGTTGGAGGTCTGGCCGGACTTCTGCGAGCGGTCGAACCAGGTGAAGTCCGAGCCGGACTGGTCGGTCTGAGCCGACTGCTGGGCCTGGCCGCCGTCCTTGAACGAGAGGCGCTGGCCCGGGTAGATGGTGTCCGGACCCTCGGTCAGGGTGCCGCGGTTGAGCTCGTACAGCCGCTGCCAGCCGCCCTGGAGGTTGTGCTTGTCGGCGATCGAGGACAGCCAGTCGCCGGAGGCGACGGTGTAGTCGTCGCCCTGGGGCTGGGCGCTGTTCTGGGCCTGGTTCTGGCCCTTCTGCGCCGAGGTGCCGTTGGCGGAGTCGGCGGGGGCCTGTGCCTGGTCCTGGGCCGGTGCGGCCGGCTTGGCGGGCTTCGCGGCCGGGGTGGCCGGGGCCTGGCTCTGCGCGGGCTTGGCGGCCGGGGTGGCCGGCTTCGCGGCGGGCTTGGTGGCGGTCGAGCTGGCAGCCGAGCCGGTGGTCGAGCCGGCCGAGGTGTCGACGGCAGCCGCGGCGCCGCCCTTGGTCAGGCCGGCCTGGACCGAGCACACCGGCCAGGCGCCGGGGCCCTGCGAGGCGAGGACCTTCTCGGCGACGGCGATCTGCTGGTCCTTGGTGGCCTGGTTGGCCTGGGGGGCGTACGCGGTGCCGCCGAAGGCGGCCCAGGTGCTGGAGGTGAACTGCAGGCCGCCGTAGAAGCCGTTGCCGGTGTTGATGCTCCAGTTGCCGGTGCTCTCGCACTGGGCGACCTTGTCCCAGGTGGCGACGGAGGCGGCGGAGGCGGTGCCGGAGGTGAGGCAGGGGATGGTGAGGCCGACGCCCGCGACGCCG
Organism: Kitasatospora sp. NPDC059817; assembly: GCF_042731835.1. Classification (NCBI taxonomy): domain Bacteria; kingdom Bacillati; phylum Actinomycetota; class Actinomycetes; order Kitasatosporales; family Streptomycetaceae; genus Kitasatospora; species Kitasatospora sp. NPDC059817. Next base: position 14,864 of record NZ_JBHWIR010000087.1, read on the forward strand.
ATGGCGGCGATCACGCGTCGGGTACGACTGGACAGACGGGTGCCGTTGGTGGGCAGCATGAAGACGCAGTCCTCTCCCACGCCTGCGAGGTGAGCTGTCGGATTCGGGCTGGAGTTGCCCGGCCGCGCTGTGGGCGCGGCTTCACCCCTAGCCCTGGATCGTTCCGGGGAACGGTCCGGGGCGACTTACCTGTGGGTCCCCCGCTCCTGCCGTGGTGCGTTTTCGCGCTGCCAGGACATCCGACGGCAGGACTCGGCGTCGCGGATGAACTGGGTTCGTGTGGCCACGAACGGGGAGCACGTTAAGCAGACTTAAGTTCAAACTGCAAACACCTGTGACGCGCATCACGGTTTGGCGAGAACGGTCGTTCCCCTCGCTCGCCATGATCGAAAATGGCCGATTTCCGGCAATGCCGCGAAGGGCGTGCACAACTGTCTGTGCTTCAGGAGGCGGGTGACGGCGGGTCGGGTCCCCCGGGGGCCGCCCGCCGAGAAGGAGGTGCGTCCACACTGTGGCCGTCGGGGGATGGATCGAGCGACGGCGAACAAATGCGGATAGAACGGACATCGCACCCATTCGCCCTTTAACTCCCTTACGGGACAAGCAGGAAGGGCCCGGAACGGCTACGTTCCGGGCCCTTCACGCGTGCGGTGACCGCTACTGGCCGGCCGACTCCTCGGTGGCGGTGCGAGCGGCGTGGGCGGCGTGACCGCCCCGGCCGGAGTGGTCGGCGTGCGCGCCCTCGGCGGTCTCCGCCGCCTCGGCCTCGGCCTGCGCCAGGGCCTCGGGGGAGGGTGCCGGCAGCGCGGCCAGGTAGGTGGCGGCGATCAGCTGGCCGACCGTCGGGTAGGCGCCCAGCGGCGCCGCGGACGGGCAGCCGGTCTCCTCGGCGGCCGTGGCGAGCAGTTCGGAGTCGGCCTCCGGCCCGATCACCAGCGGGGCCAGCGCCGGGCGCTGGGAGCCGGTCTCCTTGAGGTGGTTGACGGCCGCGGCGACCGAGCCCGGCACGTCGAGCGCGGCGGGCACGACCGGGACGGCCAGCCGGGCCGCCAGCAGGACACCGGTGATGCCGGCCGCGGCAGCGGCCTCCTCGCCGCCGACGGTGGTCAGCACGACGCCGTCCGCGGCGGTCGCGATGGCGAACAGCCGGGCCCGGTCGGCGCGTGCCAGGCCGGCCTCGGACAGGCGCACGTGCACGGCCTCGGCGAGCAGCGGGTGCGGGCCGAGCACGTCGGTGACGGGGGCTCCGTACTCCGCGGCGAGGGCGTGAAGTTCGGTCAGGAATCCGTGCGGGCCGGGTACCAGCGGCACCAGGACCGGCGCGGGCAGGCCCGCCTCGGCGGCCATGGCCAGCAGTTCGGCGACGGTGCGGTCGTCACTGTCGACCCCCTGGGCGGCTTCGCCCGGGAGGTAGCCGACGGCGGTCTGGATGCCGCTCTGCTCGCTGCGGACGATCGACAGCAGCTCCTCGACGACCGAGCGGGACTCGGGCCCGGCGGTCGCGGGCACGGCGAGCACCAGGGCCGGGGAGCCGGCCGGGATCTCGGGGCGCTCGGGGCGGCGGTGGCGCCCCCGCGCACGGGAGCCTGGAGTGCGGACGGGCAGTGGCGCGCCCGGGATGGCTGCGGTGCTCATGCCGGAGATCGTAGGACATCGGCCCGTCAGGCCTGCATTCGGCTGCCGTTCGAGTTTCACGTGGTCATGGCGGGTGCGTCGCGTTCCCGCCGTGTCCGTCCGGGTGGTTTGCCCGCAATCCGGACATATCTCACCCAGCCTTCGAGCGATCACCGCTCGTAGCCCTGACGTGTCCGACGGGGCGTCGAGTTGCCTGTGTGGCGCGTGAGATGTCTCACAGCCAGGAGGTCGCCTGACGGAGCGTCACGGCAGCGCGACTCCGGGCGTCTGAAGATCAACATTCAGCGGGGAACCGCTCACGGCCGGTTATCGAGAATCTGGCGATTCACTCGGCTATGTCCGTTTACGTACCGTCAGGAGAAGGGCCCGTGAAGAGTTCGGAACTGCCGGTGAAAGGCCTCGTGCACCTGCAATGTCCCGTGCTGATGCACGTGCACAGCAGCTATCATCGCGTCAAGTGAGGCGTTGTGCCGGGCCGGTACGGGGCCGGTCCGTTCGTTCGGCGGGTGCCGGGAGCGCCGCGCTGGACGACCACTCCGGAGCTCTTCGGGAGATTTCTATGCACGACTCGCAGGACACGCACGGCTCGTACGACACCTACAACGGGATGGCGGCCGCCGACCTCAAGGGGGTTCTCTGGCAGAAGAGCCTGCACAGCAACTCCCAGGGGAACTGCGTCGAGTTCGCGGCCCTGCCGGGGGGCGATGTGGCGATGCGCAACTCGCGCTTCCCGGAAGGGCCGGCGCTCATCTACACCCGGGCCGAGATCGCCGCCCTGCTGCTGGGGGCCAAGGACGGGGAGTTCGACCACCTGGCGGTCTGACCGGCCGCCGTCCTGCCATCGGGGGGCCGTCGTGGGTGCTGACACCGCGACGGCCTTTGTCTTTTCCGGGGCCGGTCCGGGGCCACGCGACGGGCGTTCTCCCGACGGGCGCTCTCGCGGCCGACCGCGCGCAGGCGCGGCGGGTGGTCCCGCACACGGTTGGGGGCCCGGACGTGGACGGGGGGCGGGCCGCCGGGGTGTCCGGCCGTCAGTCCGGCCGGCTCGTCCGGGGGGCCGACCCGGCAATCGTCGTGGGAATCGTCCTGAGGACTGAGCCGGAGCCCGTGGCGCACCCGCGCCAGGCCCGTCGAGCCGCCCCGCGGAGCCCGGGGTGCGGTCCTCCCGGGGCCTCCCTCGGCCGGCCGCGCGCCGCCTGGCGCTAGGCCGAGCGCCGGTGCCGTCCACCGAGTTCGGAACCGGTGGCCGGCTCCGCCTCGAACAGGGCCCAGACCACCTTGCCGCTGCCCAGCGGGTGCCAACCCCAGGAGCGGCTGAAGGACTCCACCAGGTGCAGTCCGCGGCCGGACTCGGCGACGAAGTCCGCCTCCCGGGCGACCGGGCCGATGCAGCTCGGGTCGCTCACCGCGCAGACCACCTGGGGAGAGCGGTGGACCAGGCTTATTCGGATCGGCAGCCGGCCCTCGGGGGTCGGCTGTATGGGAAAGTCGTACTCGCCCTGGGCGCCACCCGCAGGGTCGGGTCGTGCGCCGATCGCATGCCGCAGTGCGTTGGTCACCAGCTCCGAGGCCACCAGCGCGACGTCGTCGAACAGCTCCATCAGGCCCCAGCGCTGAAGAGAGGTTCTGGCGAAGTCGCGCGCGGTTCTGACGGCTTCGAAGCGAGGAGCGAGCGTACAGGTGACCACATGGGGGTCAACCGCCAAAGCCGTACCGGTGCTCATGAAGAGCTCCTCCCATAAGGGGGCGGACACGGCTGGACCCGCCGGGGTCATGCCGGTCACCTCCGACTCGCTCGGCCGCTCGGCCGCCCCCTCGACCAGCGCGCGCGCACACGATCCCCCGGTGGCGCGGGGGAACGCTGCCGGGTCGGTGCACGGAGTCGCGCGTGGGGTCGACGCGGAGCCCGCGGGATTGCCAGGGATGTGCAGGTGCACGTGCACCATGGTGGTGTGCGCTCACTGCAGATGCAAGAGTCGATTCACGTGCAGTCGCACTATTGGCATATGCAAGCGCCGGATGCACGTGCATCCTGGTGTGTGGAGTGTGGAACTGATAGGAACATCCGTCAGTATCGGCACCGTGAGCGCTCAACTGATGGCAGACTGTGCGCTGTTTGCCCTAGGTGGAGGTTTCGACCGCATGACCACAGTTCAGCCGGGCGGCGGCTCGATGGTCCGCCGGATCCTCCTCGGGTCTCAGCTGCGTCGCCTGCGTGAGACGCGCGGCATCACGCGCGAGGACGCCGGCTACGCGATCAGGGCCTCGGAGTCCAAGATCAGCCGCATGGAACTCGGCCGCGTCAGCTTCAAGGAACGCGACGTCGCCGACCTGCTCAGCCTCTACGGCGTGGACGACGGCCTGGAGCGGGAGGCACTGCTCGGGCTGGTCCGCGAGGCCAACAAGTCCGGCTGGTGGCACAGCTTCAACGACGTGCTGCCGGGCTGGTTCCAGACCTACGTCGGCCTGGAGGAGGCCGCCCAGCTGATCCGCACCTACGAGGTGCAGTTCATCCCCGGACTGCTGCAGTCCGAGGAGTACGCACGGGCGGTTTTCGGACAGAGTCGGCCGGTCGTCAGCGAGGAGGAGATCGAACGGCGGGTCAGCCTCCGCCTGCGTCGCCAGAAGCTGCTGACCGAGGGCGCCAGCCCGCGGCTGTGGGCCGTGATCGACGAGGCCGCGCTGCGCCGCCCCGTCGGCGGGCCCAAGGTGATGCGCGGCCAGGTGCAGTACCTGATCGACGTCGCCGAGCAGGCCAACGTCGTGATCCAGGTGATGCCGTTCCGATTCGGCGCGCACGCGGGGGAGTCCGGGGCGTTCACGATCCTGCGCTTCCCTGAACAGGACCTCGCGGACGTCGTCTACCTGGAGCAGCTCACCAGCGCGCTGTACCTCGACAAGCGGGACGACGTCGACGCGTACATCCAGGTCATGGAGCGGCTCTGCGTGGACAGCCTCACGCCCGAGCGGACCGTGGACCTGCTGGCCTCGATCCTCAAGGAGCGCTGAAAGGAGCTCTGAGGGGAGCTCTCAGCAGAGCGTACGGGTCCGGCGGCCCGCGATCGGCCGCCCGGGCACCGAGCCGCCGTCCACCCGCCGTCAGCCGCGGGCCGGCGGCCGTTCGCGTTCCGGCGGCAGTGCCTGCGGCGGGGTGCCCAACTCCCAGGGCAGGTCGTAGCGGCGGAACAGGTCGGCCCGGATCAGCGCCAGCGGGAGTTCGGCGCCCGGCAGCAGCACCCCGATGCAGCCGCCCATCAGCGCGCTGCGCAGCACCGCGTGCTCGGCGGCCGGGTCCGGCGCGCCCCAGTCGAGCAGCAGGCCCTGGAGGATGGCGCCGAGCTGCTGCTGCTCCGGGTCCTGGACGAAGGCGCCGGAGTCCGGGTCCAGGATCAGCGCGAGGTGCGAGCGCATCACCCGCGGATGCTCCAGGGCGAGGGTGAGGACCGCGTCGATCGCGCGGGCCAGCCGGGCCGCCGGTGTGGCGTCCGGGGTCAGCTCGGCGAGCGCGCCGGAGAGCGACTGGTGCATCATCCGGTGCGTCGCGGACTGCATCAGCAGCCGTTTCCCGTCGAAGTAGTACGAGAGCAGGCCGCGCGCGAGCCCGGCCCGCTCGGCGATGTCGGTCAGCGTGGTGCCCGCGTATCCGTGCCGGTCGACCAGTTCGACGGTGGCTCGCATGATGCGCCGACGGGAGCGTTGCCGCATCTCCTCATTGACCGAATCCCCGCGAGGTGCCATCGTGTCTGCTCCGAACGTTCGTTGGCTCCGGGCCAATATACTGGCGGAGCCGGTAGTCGCACCGTGAAACCGCGCGCCGGTGGGCGCCGCGCCGGCGCCCCGGGGGAACACCGGGGGGGGGGGCGCCCCAACAACCGCGCTGGTTTGCGGGGGGGGGCGTGGCGGGGCGGGGGGGGGGGGGGGCGGGCGGGG
>NZ_JBHWIR010000087.1:20438-31255 GCF_042731835.1 Kitasatospora sp. NPDC059817
GCGCGGGTCTCACCGCACAGACCCCCCGCGCGGGGGGGGCGCGCGCGGCGCCCCGACGCCCCCACGCGCCCCACACACCCAACGGGGGTTTGGTGGCCCCCCGGCGCCATTGTCCGACGGCGGGGGCCGGGGGCCGGCCCGGGTGGCGGTCGACGGTCAGCGGTTGGTCAGGACTTCGGTCCGCGCCGCGCTCGACCCGACCGAGGGGTAATCGTAGTCCGGCACCGGCGCGGGAGCCGACTTCCGCCGCCGGTCGACCAGGGCGCCCACCGCGGCGATCAGCAGGCCGAACAGCGCGACCGCCGCGACGAACACCAGGGCCGGCCGGTAGCCGTCCAGCTGCGCCTGCGGGCTGTCACCGCCGGCACTGCCAGCGGTGATCATCGCGGTCGCGCCGGCCAGGACCACCGCGGTGCCGACCTGGATCGCGGTGTTGACCAGGCCGGAGGCCAGGCCCTGCTCGTCGTCGCCCACGCCGTCGGTGGCGGCGATGTTCACCGAGGGGAAGGCCAGCGCGAAGCCCACGCCGAGCAGCAGCATCGAGGGCAGGACCAGACCCACGTACGAGCTGTGCTCGTCCAGCCGCAGGAACAGCGCGAACGCGCCGACCAGGGCCAGCAGGCCGATCGGCAGCAGCCGGCCGGTGCCGAAGCGGTCCACGATCGGGCCCATGAACGGTGCCGAGAGCGCGATGAAGGCGCCGGCCGGCAGCAGCCCGAGGGCCATCTGCAGCGCCGACCAGCCCAGCAGGTGCTGCAGGTAGAGGGTGACGACGAACTGGAACCCGCCGTACGCGCCGGCCATGGCGAAGGCGATCACGTTGGCCCGGGCGACCGAGCCGTTGCGGAAGATGCCGAGCCGGACCAGTGGGTGGGCGGTGCGGCTCTCCACCAGCAGGAAGGCGGCGGCCAGTGCGGCGACCACGACCAGCGAGCCGACGGTGCGCAGGCTCAGCCAGCCGGCGCCCTGCGCCTCGGTGGCGGTGAACACCAGCAGCAGCACGGTCGCGGTGCCGGTGATCGCGCCCAGCACGTCGTAGCCGCCCTTGGCGCGCTCCTCGGCGGGGCGGGGGAGCAGCCGGACCGCGAAGAACAGGGCGAGCAGCGCGACCGGGACGGGCATCAGGAACGTCCAGCGCCAGCCGACCGAGGTGAGCAGCCCGCTGAGCACCAGGCCGAGCGAGAAGCCGCTGGCGCCGCAGGTGGTGTAGATCGACAGCGCCCGGTTGCGGGCGGGGCCCTCGGCGAAGGTCGTGGTGATGATCGACAGGCCGGCCGGGGCGGTGAAGGCGGCGCTGACGCCCTTGAGGAAGCGGGCGGCGATCAGCAGCCCGCCGTCGTCGACCAGGCCGCCGAGCAGCGAGGCGGCGGCGAAGACGCCCAGGGCGACCAGGAAGACCCGGCGGCGGCCGAGTAGGTCGGCGGCGCGGCCGCCGAGCAGCAGCAGGCCGCCGTAGCCGAGCACGTAGCCGGAGACCACCCATTGCAGGGCGGAGGTGGAGAGGTGCAGCTCGGAGCCGATGGACGGGAGGGCGACGCCGACCATGGAGACGTCCAGGGCGTCCAGGAACATGGCGGCGCAGAGCACGATCAGGGTGCCCCAGAGGCGGGGTGTCCAGCTCAGCCCGCTGGTTGACGGGGCGTCGGGTGACGTGGCGGTCGCGGTGGTCATGGGGAGGACAGTACATGCGCGTGCATTCAATGCAAATGAATAAGATGTGAACACATAATTTTACGGCGCACATGCTAGGGTGGCACCGTGGCTGATCTCGACTCCCCGGCGGAGGCCGGTCTCGTTGCGCAATGGCGCGACCTGCTGGCCCGGCATGCCGCCACGGCCTGCATGCTCGATCGCGAGCTGGGTGACAAGTGCGGGCTGGGCGTGAGCGAGTTCGAGGTGCTGGAGCGCCTGGTGGAGGGGTGCCAGGGCGGCGGCCATGCGCTGCGGGCGCAGGAGCTGGCCCACACCGTCCACCTCAGCCAGAGTGCGCTGTCCCGGGTGATCGCCCGCCTGGAGAAGGGCGGGCTGGTCACCCGGGCGATGTGCGAGAGCGACCGGCGGGCCATCGTGATCACCCTGACCGGGACCGGTCGGGAGCGGTACGAGCAGGCCAGGCCGCTCCATCGTGAGGTGCTCGAACTGACCCTCGGTGCCCCGTTCGGGCCGTTGGACGAGTCGCCGACAAGCTGACCTGCCGGCAAGCCGTCCCGCCGGCAAACTGCCCCTTCGGCAACCTGACTCGGCGTCAATCCGGCGGGCTGGCGGTTGGGTTGGGCCTTTTCGGAGGGGTGAGCCCCTTTTCAGAGGAGCGAGGTCAGCCCCGGCGCGACGGCCAGCAGGACGGCTGCGGCGGGTGCGGAGAGGGCGACGACGGTGAGCCGCAGCCGGTGCGGGACGGACAGTCGCGGGCGGCCCGCGAGCAGCCGGTCCACTCGCCGCGGGGACTGCGCCAGGCCGGGCGGGCAGGAGCCGAACACCCCGCGGTCCAGGTTGAGTTCGGCCAGTGCGAGGGCAGTGGTGTGCCGGCCGTGCCGGCGCGCGGCCCGGTCGTCGGCCGCCAGCTCCACCAGCTCCTCCACCTGGGCCCGGAAGGCGCTGAACACGCCGACCCCGGGGAAGCCGGAGGCGAGCGCCTGGGCGCACTGCTGGAGCCAGTGGTGCCGGGCCCGGACGTGCCCGCGCTCGTGGCTCAGGACAGCGGCCAACTCCCGGTCGGTCAGCTGCTGGAGGGCGCCGGTGGTGACCACCAGGCGGGAGTCCGGGCCGGGCAGCGACCACGCCTCCGGGCGGATGTTCTCCAACACCACCAGCCGCTCCCGGCGGCTGCGGGCGGCCGCGATGGCCTCCGGCAATTCCGGTGCCCGGACCGTCAGTTGAGCATGCCGGTGGTCGCGGAGCGCCTTCGCGGAACGGACCTCGCGGGTGAGCGCCAGCACCGTCTGCAGGCCGCCCGCCGCCAGCACCGCGGCGCACAGCCGGCCCCAGCCCTCGGCGTCCTGGAGGCCGTACGCGGCCTCGACGCCGTGCGGGGCGCCCGAGAACACCAGGGCGCGCAGTTCGGGCAGCGCGGCGGAGGCGGCCAGCAGCAGGCCCAGGACGCAGCACAGCAGCACGGCCACCACCAGGCACTGCCATGCCAGCAGCGCCAGCACCGGTTCGCGCTCCGCCCAGCGGGCCCGGGCCAGCAGCCGGGGCGCGACGGTCGAGAGCAGCAGTCCGAGCAGCAGCAGGCCGATCAGGGCAGTCATCGCATGGGCTCCCCGAGTACGCACGGAACGCGACAACGCGCTCCCTGCCAACCTATGCGCTGATGACCTCCGGAGGAACGGCTTTCGACCGGCCAGTGACCAACGCCACGTCAGGGATGGGGTCTTGGATCGATCGGGGCTCACATGGTCAGGAGCATGGCGAACATGCCGATGCCCATGGTGAGTCGGCAGGCCCGGGGCAGCCCGGCGGTGCCGAGTGCCAGGGTCCCGGAGGGGGTGTGCAGGAGCCGGGTGCCGGCCCACAGGGAGTAGGCGCCGAAGTAGAGCAGGAGGGAGCCGGTCAGCAGCGGCGTGCCCGCGTCGGCGGCGTGGTGGTGATGGCCGGGGGTGGCGGTCATCGCGAGCGCCATGTACGTCATGGCGAGCGCGCCGATCGCGTGGTGCAGCCGGTGTGCCCGGCGGGCCGGGGCGCGTACGGCGGCGAGCAGGAAGGCGGCGGCGGGGAGGCCGAACACCCAGGCCCAGACAGTGGCCGGGACGGCGCCGCCGGTCACGGCCATGGCGGCCATGCCGAGCCCCATCAGGGCCTCGGCGGCGTCGGACTCCCGGGCGAGCAGGCGCCGGGCGCCGAAGTGGTGAGTGGTGCCGGCGGCGCAGGGGGAGTGGCGCAGCCGGGTGAGGCAGTAGGCCCCGGCGGTGGCGGTGAGGAGCGCGAGCAGCCAGCTGATCAGCGAGGGTCCGTGCAACGGCGGCCTCCCGGGGCGGCGGGGGCGGGCGGCCGGCGGTGATGTGGCGGGGGCGGCGAACAGATGACAGATGACAGATGACAGATGTCAGCGAACAGATAACGGATAACAGATAACGTCATCTGTTATCTGTTCGCCGACATCTGTCTCCCGCCCCTGCTCCTCGCCCGCAGCCCGCCACACCATCGCCCGCCGACCGCGGTCTGGACGGTCGTCCTGTCCACGATCACCGCTGTGGCCGGGGCGCGGGCAGGGCGCGCACCGGGGCGCACAGTGGTGCTCCCCGGTGTGCAGCCACCGGGCACACGCTCCGCCGCCCCGGCCGGCGCTCAGCCCGCGAGCCGCCCCGAGGCGACGACCCGGCTGAGGAACCGTCGCGTCCGCTCCTCCCGCGGATCGCCGAACACCTGCTCCGGCGGCCCCTGTTCGAGCACCACCCCGTCGTCCAGGAAGCAGACCTGGTCGGCCACCTCGCGCGCGAACCCCATCTCATGGGTGGACAGGACCATCGTCATCCCCTGCTCCTTGAGGTCGCGCACCACCGAGAGCACCTCCCCGACCAGGACCGGGTCGAGCGCCGCGGTGATCTCGTCGAGCAGCAGCAGCCGGGGCCCGGTGGCCAGCGCCCGCACGATGGCGACGCGCTGCTGCTGTCCGCCGGAGAGCCGGTCCGGGTACTCCTTCGCCTTGGCCGCCAGCCCGAGCCGGTCGAGCAGTCCCAGCGCCTCCGCCTCCGCCTCGGCCCGCCCCCGTCCGTGCACCCGGCGCGGGGCGAGCGTGATGTTCTCCAGCACGGTCAGGTGCGGGAACAGGTTGTAGGACTGGAACACCACGCCGATCCGGCGGCGGACGGCGTCCTGGTCCGCGCGCGGGTCGGTGATCTCCTCCCCGTCCAGGAAGACCGCCCCGTCGTCGATCCCCTCCAGCAGGTTGACGCACCGCATCAGCGTGGACTTGCCGGAGCCGGACGCCCCGATCAGCGCCGTCACCGAGTGTTCGGGCACGGCGAACCCCACGTCGCGCAGCACCACCTGGCCGTTGAAGGTCTTGCGCACAGACTCCAGCCGGAGCACGTCCCCGCTCACACCGCACCTCCCTGGAACTGCCGACGGTTCGTCCGGGCGGTCAGCCAGTCGGCGAACCGCGTCAGCGGAATGGTCAGCACGATGAACACCAGCCCCGCCACCAGGTACGGCGTGAAGTTGAACGACCGGGCCGCGATGATCTTGGCCGCGTACACCGCGTCGATCGCCCCGCCGATCGAGACCAGCCCGGTGTCCTTCTGCAGGCTGACCAGGTTGTTCAACAGCGGCGGCACGACCCGCCGCACGGCCTGCGGGAGCACCACGTACCGCATCGCCTGCGCGTTGGTGAGCCCGAGCGACCGGGCCGCGGCCCGCTGGCTGGGGTGCACCGACTCGATGCCGGAGCGGAACACCTCCGACACGTAGGCGGAGTACGTCAGCACCAGCGCCGCCCCGCCGAGCACCAGCGGATCGGTGGTCACCCCGCTGAGCCGCAGCGCCGGCACCCCGGTGATCATCACCAGCAGGCAGATGATCATCGGCAGCCCGAGGAAGAAGTCCACGTATGCGGTGGCCAGCAGCCGCACCGGGAGGAACACCGGCCCGCGCAGCGTCCGCAGCACCGCGAGCAGCAGGCCGAACACCAGGATCAGCGCGCCGCAGCCGAGCATCAGTTCCAGGTTGAGCCGCAGCCCCGTCAGCACCTCGGGCAGCGCCTGGCGGGCGTAGTCGGCGTTGAAGAAGGTCTTCCGAGTCACCTCCCAGCCGGGGGAGTTGACGACCAGCAGGTAGAGCGCGACCGCCATCGCCAGGGTCGACCCGGCGGCCGTCAGCGCCGACCGGCGGGCCCGGCCGCGCCGGTACGCCTCGTGTGCCAGCCGTCGTTCGGAGGGGCGGTAGCCGTCGTCGTCCCCCTTGCCCCCGCCGCCGTCGCGGCCCCTCCCGTCGCGACCCTTCCCGTCGAGGTCATCCCCGTCGAGGCTCTTCCCGCCCCGGCCCGTGGCGACCGACGCCGGACCGGCCGCCACCGCGTCGCCGCTCACTTGAGCACCGGTGCCGAGACGGCGTCGGAGAGCCACTGCTTCTCCAGCTTCGCGAGCGTGCCGTCGGAGCGCAGCGCGTCCACCGCCTGCGACACGCAGCCGGTCAGCTTCGAGCCCTTGTCCAGCACCAGACCGAACTGCTCGCTCTTCGACGCCCCCTCGAACTGGCCGACCACCTGCGCCTCGGGCACCTCGGCGCCGGTGATGTAGAAGGCCGTCGGCAGGTCCACCACGAGCGCCTCGACCTGGCCGTTCTTCAGCGCGGCCTTCGCGAGGTCGTTGGAGTCGAACACGGCCGGCTGGACGCTCGGCTTGATGGTGTTGGTGATGGTGTCCAGGCTGGTGGTGCCGACCTGCGCGCCCAGCTTGGCGCCCTTCAGGTCGGCGATGCTCTTCGCGCCCGCCGCCTTGGAGTTCTTCAACGCGATGACGGCCTGGCGCACGTCGTAGTAGCCGGAGGAGAAGTCGACGGCCTGCTTGCGCTCGTCACTGATGGACACCTGGTTGATGTCGAAGTCGAAGTCCTTGGCCCCCGGCGAGGTGGCCTTGCCGAACGGCGCGACCACCCAGCTGACCTTCTCCTTGGGGTAGCCCAGCTTCTCCGCCACCGCGAAGGCCACGGCGGACTCGAACCCCTTGCCGTTCTCCGGCTTGTCCTCGGTGAACCACGGGTCGTAGGCGGGCTTGTCGGTGCCGACGGTCAGCGTCCCCGCCGTCCGGGTCGCCAGCGCTCCCGGCGCGCAGCCCGCGGCGCTACCGGCCGCATCCGAGGAGCCCGAGGCGGCGGCCCCGTCGGACTTGGCGTCCTGCGGCGCGCACGCGGTCAGCGCGGCGGCCGCGGCGAGCAGCGCGGCGAGGGGCAGAGCGGCGGACGGCTTGCGGATGGTCATGGCAGGGCTCCAGTGAGGAAGGGCAGGGCGGGACAGGGGAGGCGACGGGGCGGGCCGGGGCCGGCCGCGGGCCCGGCGGGTCACTTCCCCCCGGTGGCGGCGCCGGAACACACACGGCATGGTCGGCGTACGGGCCCGCGTCCGCGGTGCCCTCCGAGCCGGATCAGCGACAGCGGCGGCAGAGGCCGCGCACGCGACAGCAGGCGTGACAACGAGAGGGCACCCGGAGCAGGCCGATGTGGCACTCGGTCACCGTGATCACCGCCGGGAGCATGGCGGGAGGTTCGCATTCCGACGGTGCATCTGTCCAGAACATCCAGATCCCTGTCCACATGGCGGACGCCCGGCCGGCGGGCCCGCGCCCCGGGGCCCCGCCCGGGCCTCGGCGGAGCCACGCCGGAGCTTTGTCGGTCGCGACCCCCTTGAACAGGAGAACCTTTCGTACTTATGGTGTCTCCGTTGAAATAACTCCTGTCGAAGTGAGTCCCCGATGCAGAATCTTTCGCCAAGGCTCGCTGCGGCGGCCGAGGCCCCGGTCTCGACCCTCGCCGGCCACCCGGCCTGGCTGCGCTTGAAGGAGGCCGTCGAGACGCTGCGCCCGCTGCAGTCCAAGGACGGCTCGATCGACCTGTCCGCCGTCCAGCGGCACACCGTCGACCCGCTGGTGGCCACCGTCCGCGGCGCCGTCGAGGAGCTCGCCCCGCTGTTCCCGCACGACGCCGCCTACCTGGCCGCCGTCGACGCGGACCTGGCCAAGTGGGCCGACACCGGCTACCGGGAGCCCGACTTCCTGGACTCGCTGCTCGCCTTCCACCCCGCCGACCAGCGCGAGGACGGCCTGGAGCACCTCGTCGTCTTCCCGATGTACACGCAGAACGGCAACCCGGACCGCAACCTGGAAGCCGTCCTGCTGAGCGTCGTGTGGCCCGACTGGCTGGCCGAGCTGGAGCGGACCCGCTTCGACAACCCGATGTTCGTGCCGATCACCTTCACCGACTTCACGGCCGGCTACGACACCAACTCCGCCGTCCTCTTCCCCGAGACGGTCGCCGTGCGCAAGGCGCCGGAACGTTTCACCTGGGGCGGCATCTTCTGCGACCGCGAGGCGGCCCGCTTCCGCGCCGTCACCACCAGCGCCGTCCAGCAGCTCGGCCTGGAGATCCCGGCCGACGCCGAGGGCCTGCTCAAGGACCAGGACCGCGCGCAGGAGACCTTCGTCCTGTGGGACCTCGTCCACGACCGCACCCACAGCCACGGCGACCTGCCGTTCGACCCCTTCATGATCAAGCAGCGCAGCCCGTTCTGGATGTACGGCCTGGAAGAGCTCCGCTGCGACCTCACCACCTTCAAGGAGGCGGTGAAACTGGAGGCCGAGGGCAACGCGCACGCCCGCGACGTCCAGTACGCGGTCCTCTTCGACCGTCTGTTCCGCTTCCCGGTCAGCGGCGACCGCGTCCGCAACTACGACGGCATGGGCGGCCAGCTGCTCTTCGCCTACCTGCACAAGCACGACGCGCTGCGCTGGCGCGACAACCGCCTCAGCATCGACTGGGACCGGGCCCCGCAGGTCACCAACGCGCTCTGCGCCGAGATCGAGACCCTCTACCGCGACGGCATCGACCGGCCCAAGCCGGCCCACTGGATCGCCGCCTACGAGCTGGTCTCCCGCTATCTCACCCCGCACCCCGCCTCCACCTGGGCGAAGGGCTCCGACGCGCTGCCGCTCGACATCACCGACGGCAAGGCCCTCAACAAGGCGCTGTGCGACGCGGTGCTCCCGGACGAGTTCCCGCTGAGCATGTTCTACGAGGCCCTGTCCAAGAAGCTCGGCGGCGTCATCGCCGCCACCGCCGGCATCACCGGCACCGGTATCCAGGGAGCCGCCGCGTGACCACGACCACCAAGTCCCCGCTGGCCGGCAAGGTCATCGCCGTCGCCGGAGCCAGCGGCCCGGCCGGCCAGGCGGTGCTGCGCCGCCTCACCGCCGACGGCGCCACCGTGATCGGTGCCGACATCGACGCCCAGCGCCTCGACTCCGCGCTGGACGCCACCCGCATCGCCGTGCGCGGGGCCAAGGTCAGCGGACAGGTGATCGACCTGCTCGACCCGCAGGAGGTCCACGACTGGGCCGACCACCTGGAGGCCGAGCACGGCCACGTCGACGGTCTGTTCCACCTGGTCGGCGGCTGGCGCGGCAGCAAGACCTTCTTCGACACCCGCCTGGATGACTGGGACTTCCTGCACGACACCGTCGTGCGCACCCTCCAGCACACCTCGCTGGCCTTCCAGCCCGCCCTGGTCCGCAGCTCCGCCGGCCGCTACGCGATGATCTCCGCCGCCGCGGCCCACAAGCCCACCGCCGGCGGCGCCGCCTACGCGGCCGCCAAGGCCGCCACGGAGGCCTGGACCCTCGCCATGGCCGACTCCTTCAAGAAGGAGACCACCGCCCCCGACGGCGAGCCCACCGCGGCGGCTGCCATCCTGGTCATCAAGGCGCTGGTCAGCCCCGAAATGCGGGCCGAGAAGCCGGAGGCGAAGTTCGCCGGCTTCACCGACACCGCCGACCTCGCCGGACACCTGGCGGGCCTCTGGGACCGCCCCGCAGCAGAACTGAACGGACAGCACCTGTGGCTGACAGCCCGATGACCGACCTCACCCGTACGGACGCGGTTCGGCGGCACGACCCCGCCGTCCGCGGCTTCGCCAGCGACAACTACGCCGGCGTGCACCCGGAGATCCTCGCCGCGATAGCCCTCGCCAACGACGGCCACCAGATCGCCTACGGCGAGGACGACTACACGGCCCACCTCCAGGATGTCTTCCGCCGACACTTCGGCGACAAGGCCGAGGCCTACCCCGTCTTCAACGGCACCGGCGCCAACGTGGTCGCCCTCCAGGCGCTGCTCCCGCGCTGGGGCGCCGTGGTCGCCGCCGAATCCGCCCACATCAACGTGGACGAGGGCGGCGCCCCGGAGAAGATGGGCGGCATCAAGCTGCTCACCGTCCCCACCCCGGACGGCAAGCTCACCCCCGAGCTGCTCGACAAGCAGGCCTGGGGCTTCGGTGACGAGCACCGAGCGCAGCCGCTCGCGGTCTCCATCACCCAGAGCACCGAGCTCGGCACCCTCTACACCGCCGACGAGATCCGCGCGATCACCGAGCACGCCCACCAGCTCGGCATGCTCGTCCACGTCGACGGCTCCCGCCTGGCCAACGCCGCCGCGGCGCTCGGCCTGCCGCTGCGCGCCTTCACCACGGACGTGGGCGTCGACGTGCTGTCCTTCGGCGGCACGAAGAACGGCCTGCTGCTCGGCGAGGTCGTGGTGGTGCTCAACCCCGAGCGGGTGCGGAACATCAAGTTCCTGCGCAAGACCTCGATGCAGCTCGCCTCGAAGATGCGCTTCCTCTCCGTCCAGTTCGAGGCGCTGCTCTCCGGCGACCTCTATCTGCGCAATGCCGGGCACGCCAATGCGATGGCCAGCCGGCTGGAGGCGGCCGTCCGCGGGATCGACGGCGTCGAGATCGTGCGCCCGGTCCAGGCGAACGCGGTGTTCGCGATCCTCCCGCGCGAGGTGAGCGAGCGGCTGCAGAAGCACTACCGCTTCTACTTCTGGAACGAGCACACCGGCGAGGTGCGCTGGATGTGTTCGTACGACACCACGGAGGCCGACATCGACGGCTTCGTGGCGGCCATCGTCGAGGAGATGGGCCGCGTCTGACGACGCCTGAACATCGGATCGCCCCTGCCCGGGACCCCGGGCAGGGGCGATTTGCATGTGGCGGGCCTGTCCCCGTACAGTTCCGGAGTCGCCGCGAGAGAGCGGGGGCAAGTGGAAAGCGAATTCCGATGAATGAAACTCCGGAAAACGGAGCGGAAAACATCTGATAAGCTTGAAACACGAAA
>NZ_JBHWIR010000088.1:0-11755 GCF_042731835.1 Kitasatospora sp. NPDC059817
CCGGGGGGCCGCGCGCCCCCGTTCCCGCGCGACGGGACGCTCACCTACTTCACGTTCAGGGTGTGTCGCCGGGAGCGGGGATCAGAGGCGGAACGGGTTGCCGCCCTGGGCTGCGATCACGTACCAGGCGGTCGCTCCGGTGTGCAGGGCGGCGTAGTAGTAGTCGCCCTGGCCGGTGTCGAGGCTGTCGCCGGAGGCCGCGACGATGCCGCTGCCGTCGGTGTTCGGGGCGCTGGTCTGGGCCGTCTCCAGGGTGGTGAGAAGCTTGTTGGCCTCGACGGGGTCGGTGCCGTTGGCGCGGGCGTGGTAGGCGACCAGCAGGTGTCCGGTTCCTTCGAACCAGACCTTCTTGGTGTCGTTCCGGTAGAAGCTGACACCGGTGTAGACGCCGTCCGTGGCCTTGATGGTGGTGGCCGCCCAGTCGATGGCGCGGCAGTAGGACGGGTTGAGGGTGGCCCGGTAGAGGCGGGTGAAGGCCATTCCCGCCCAGGCCATGTTGCCGGTGTAGACGGAGGGGCTGCCCACGTACGGGGTGGTGTCCTTGGTGACGAACGGGTGCGGCTCGTAGGAGGCGCGCAGGCGGCCGTCTGCGAGTTCGGGGTCGTGGGCCTGCGCGTGGAGCAGGCTCCGTCCGAGCTGGGCGGCGTACTGGACGTCGTCGGTGGTGCCGCGCTGGAGGAGCGCGGTGATCATCAGGGCGTTGTCGTAGGTGAAGGACGCCTGGAAGCCGTCCTGGCCGAAGATCGAGGTGCCGGAGAAGTGGCCGCCCTGGTAGCTCTGCGGGACACGGCGGCTGCCACCGGGGACAACGGGGTGGCGTCGGTGGCGGGTTCACCCGCTGGAGGCCCCAGGCAGTCCCGCATGCGGACGTGTCCGCCGTACACCGGGCCGCCGTCACGGGACGGTTGCCTGGTATTCGGGAAGGAAGAACACGCCCAGGCCGAAGGGGCGTTGTCAGCTGGCGATGCGCTCCGGTCGGGCGGCGGGGGCCGGGTCACCGAGCAGCTCGTGGTTCCGGGTCTCGGGGAGGCAGGTGGCGGCGATGGCCGCCAGTGCGTAGGCGAGCCCTGCGAAGAGGGCGATGCTCGCCGCGAGTCCGAGGCGTCCGGAGAGGTAGCCGACGAGGGCGGGGAACGCGGCGCTGACGATGCGGCCCAGATTGTAGCAGAAGCCCTGCCCGCTGCCCCGGACGCGGGTGGGGTACAACTCCGCGAACAGGGCGCCCAGTCCGCCGGGGATCCCGGCCGAGAAGAACCCGAGCGGCGCGCCCGCGATGAGGGTGCCGAGATCGCCGAGTGGCAGCAGCAGGTAGGGAACGAGGGTCACGAG
This sequence comes from Kitasatospora sp. NPDC059817, assembly GCF_042731835.1. Lineage (NCBI taxonomy): Bacteria > Bacillati > Actinomycetota > Actinomycetes > Kitasatosporales > Streptomycetaceae > Kitasatospora > Kitasatospora sp. NPDC059817. The sequence goes on from NZ_JBHWIR010000088.1 coordinate 1,330, forward strand.
GCAGCACAGGGCGAAGAGGACGACGTTGCGACGACGGCCGATCCGGTCGGAGAGCCACCCGGAGGCGAGGTAGCCGAGGAACGAGCCGGCGATGAAGACGGCGAGGTGCCCGCTGCTGCTCATCACCGACAGGTGCCGGGTGGTGTGGAGGTAGGTGGGCAGGAAAGTGGTGAGGGCGTAGTAGCCGCCGTGGCTGCCGAGCCCGAGCAGGGCGCCGAACACGGTGATCCTCAGCAGGCCGGGGCGGAAGATCTCCGTCGGCGACGCCTTCTCCCGCCGCCGCTGGTCGGCCGTGGGGTCGGCGATCCCACGGCGGAGGGCGAGCACCAGCAGGGCGGGCAGCACGCCGAGCCAGAACATCGCCCGCCACGCCCAGGCCTGCGGCAGGACGGTGACCAGCACCGAGTAGGCGGCGAGGGTGAAGGCCCAGCCGACGGCCCAACCACTCTGCACCGCCCCGAGGGCCCTGCCCCGGTACCGCGTGGTCACGTACTCGCTGATCAGCACCGCGCCCGCGGCCCACTCACCGCCGAAGCCGATGCCCTGCAGGCAGCGGAAGGCCAGCAGGGACTCGAAGCCGTTGGCGAAGCCGACGAGCGCGGTCGCCACCGCGTACCAGGCGATGGTGAAGCGCAGGACGGCCACCCGGTCCCACCGGTCGGAGGCCGCCCCGGCCAGCCAGCCGCCGAGCGCGGTGCAGACCAGGGTGACCGAGGAGGCCAACCCGCCCTGGCCGCTGGTGAGATGCCACAGTGCAGTGAGGGTCGGCAGCACCAGGCCGTAGATCTGCGCGTCGGCCCCTTCCAGCGCCCAGCCGCCGAAGGTGGCCCAGAACGCCCGTCGGCCCCCGGGCGGCGCCGAGCGGTACCACTGACGCATGCCCGCTCCTTACCTGAGGTCCGTGCGGTGCCGGAAGGAACCAACGACCAGCGCGGCGCAGCGGCAGCGCCTCCGCGGCACCGGCCGCCCTGAGCGTGAGCACGTCAGTACGTCGTCGAACACGCAGGCCAATATGACAGTCAGTCAGGTGAAGGTCCAGAGGCCCCCGGTCCTGGACCCCCCGGGCCTACCATCGGCGGGTGATCTGCGAATCGGCCGAGTCCGCCGAGTTGACCGCGTCGGTGGAGTCGGTGGAGTCGGTGGACACCCACGCCCACGTGTTCCACCGCGGCCTGCCCAGGGCCGACCGCCCCCGCTACGTGCCGGACTACGACGCCCTCCCGGCGACGTACCTGGCGCTGCTCGACCGGCACGGCATCGGCGGCGCGGTCCTCGTCCAGCCGAGCTTCCTGGGATCGCGCAACGACTTCCTGCTCGACTGCCTGGTCCGGCACCCCGCCAGGTTCCGCGCCGTCATCGTGCTGGACCACGACCGGCCCTGCCGGCCGGACGCGCTCGCCCCGCTCGCCCTCGACGGCGTCGCGGGCATCCGCCTCAACCTGATCGGCCGGCGGGTGCCCGACCTGGCCGGGCCGCACTGGCGGCAGGTGGCCGCGCTGCTGGCCGAGCGCGGGCAGCACCTGGAGGTGCACGCGGCGGGCGAACAGTGGGCGGCGATCACACCCGCCCTCCGCAGCTGGCCGTCCCCCGTGGTGATCGACCACCTCGGCCTGCCGGGCGCATCCGAGGGCGCCGACCGCGCGGTACTGGACCTGGCCACGCGCGACCACGTGTGGATCAAGGCCTCCGCGCCCTACCGCTGCGCGCCCGACGCGCCCGGCCGCATGCTGCGGCGCGTGCTGGAGGAGGCGGGCCACCAGCGCCTGCTGTGGGGCAGCGACTGGCCCTGGACGCGCCACGAACACAGCAGGACGTTCGCCGAGTGCCTCGCCTGGCCGGCCGAGCACGTCGACCCGTCGGTCCTGCGCGCCGCCCTCACCGTGAACCCGGCGCGGCTGCTGAACTGGTCCCCCGGGCGGCGAGCAGCATCCGGACCGCAGCTGTCGGCGTAGGTGCAGTCCACAGCCGGGACGGCAGTGCCAGATCTGTCCGCCGCCTGTCCCTGGGAGACCTCGTGCGGACGGTTCGTGGCGGCCTACCGTGGCGGGGTGAGCGAGGAGACAAACGGGCGTACCGGGCGGGTGCTGGTCCTGGTGCTGCCCGAGGTGAATCTGCTGGACCTCGGTGGTCCTGTGCAGGTGTTCGACGCTGCGGCGCATCTCGGCGGCGGCTACCGGCTGGAGTTCGTCGCCGAGGCGGACGGTCTGCGGTCCGCGCAAGGCCTGCGGCTGGCGGGGCTGGCACCGCTGTCGACGAGCCGGGCGGCCGCCGGGGATCTGGTGCTCGTGCCGGGCCCCCGGCTGACCGGATCAGACCGGCTGGTGGCACCCGCCGTGGTGCGCTGGGTGCGCGAGGCCCACGACGCGGGTGCCCGGGTGGCGTCCGTGTGCAGCGGTGCAGTCGTTCTGGGGGAGGCGGGGCTGCTGGACGACAGGGCGTGCACGACCCACTGGTCGCTCACCTCGGCGATGCGCGACCGGTACCCGCGGGCCCGGGTGCGTGAGGCCGCGCTCTACGTGCACGACGGGCGGATCAGCACCAGCGCGGGCATCTCGTCGGGGATCGATCTCGCATTGTCCCTGGTCGAGCGGGAGCGCGGCCCCGAACTGGCCGCAGGAGTCGCGCGTGAACTGGTGCTGTACCTGCGGCGGGACGGGGACGCGGCACAGATCAGTCCGTTCCTGCGGCACCGCGACCATGTCCAGCCCGCGGTACACCGGGTGCAGGACCATCTGGCGCAGCATCTGGACGTCGCCTTCACCCTGCGTGAACTCGCAGGCATCGCCGGGCTGTCCCCGCGCGGTCTGACGCGGGCCTTCACCACGGCTGCCGGCATCACCCCGTTCGCCTACCAGCGGCAACTGCGGCTGGAGCGGGCCCGCACCCTGCTGTCCGGTACCGACCTGACGGTGGAGGCGGTCGCGCTCCGGTGCGGATACCGTGACGCTCGGCAACTGCGCCGGGTGGTCGCTGACGCCTTCGGAACGCCGCCCTCACTGCTGCGCGCACCACCGCGGCCGACTGCCTGACGGACTGGCCTCATCGGCGAAGGGGCCTCCCTCCCGACCGTTCCCCCGCTTCTTTCCCTTCCTCTCCTCTCTCCCGTTTCCCGTTTCCCGTTTCCACGAGGGCCGACGGCACCGTGCTGCCCAAAACGTGCCCGGATTGTTGAGGTATGCCTTGCTTGAGACGAGCTCCGAGGCGCGCAAGGGGCACCGAGCGCGGCACCGAGCGCTGCGCCGTACCGGCTGGGTACTGCTGGGCACAGCTCTGGCGACTGCGTCCTTCGCGGGGATCGCCTTCGCGGGGGTGAGCGCGTCGATGGCCGACAGCTTCGCCGCCGCCCCTCGCGGATCCGATGCCGGGGTGTGGCCTGCCGCCCGGCCGGTACCGGAGGGCAGGATCACGGTGGCGGTCGCGGTCGGCAACGAGGGCTCCGTGGCCACCGATGTACTCGCGCCCTACCAGGTGTTCGCCGAGTCGCGGGACATGTTCGTCTACACGGTGGCGGCCGAACGCCGTGTCTCCCCACTGTCCGGCGGCGCCCATCTGCTGCCCGACCACACGCTGGCCGAGGTGGCGGACGGCACTCTGCCGGAACCCGACGTGGTGGTCGTGCCCGCCGTGACCGACCCCACCGGCGCGGGCGAGGAGCGCCTGCGCCGGTGGATCGTCGAACGCCACCACCGGGGCGCCCGGATCCTCGGGGTGTGCGCGGGCTCCGAACTGCTGGCCGCCTCCGGTCTGCTCGACGGCCGCGACGCCACGTCGTTCTGGTCCAACATCACTTCCCTGGAGCGCAGTTACCCGAAGGTCGCCTGGAAGCGAGGGCTGCGCTACGTCGAGGACGGGCGGGTGACCACCACCGCGGGCGTCACCTCCGGCACCATGGGTGCGCTGCGGTTGGTCGAGGAACTGGCCGGCACAGCGGAGGCGACCCGTATCGGCACCGGCCTGTCCTACCCCGGCTGGACTCCGGACGGACCGACCGCGATACCGGCCAACCATCTCGCCCTCGGCGACCTCCCGTACGCCTTCAACGCCGCATTCCCGTGGCTGCGCCCCACCACGGCCATCGGACTGGTCGACGGAGTCGAGGAGATCGACGCGGCCGCCGCCTTCGAGGGATACGGCGGAGTCTCCTTCGCCACCCGGACGCTGGTGATCGGCGCCGGTGACACCGTCACCACCCGCCACGGCCTGGTCCTCGTCACCCGGTCGGCGAAGGGGGGCGCCCACGGGGCGGATCGCTTCGTGGTGCCCGGCGTCACGAACACCTCCGACCTCGGCAGTGCGCTGGACGGCTGGGCCCGCCGCAACGGGCTCGCCGCCGAACTGCCCGGCGGAGGACGGCGGTCCGGGGAGTTCGGCTTCGATCCGGTGCTACGGGACCTTGCTGAAAGCAGCGACCGTCGCACGGCGCTGGCCACCGCGAAGTTCTCCGAGTACCCCTCGGCCCACCTGGAGCTGACCGGCGCGTCCTGGCCCTGGCGGTCCACCCTGCTGGCCGCGGCGGCGGTCGTCGTGAGCGTGGGGGTGGGGCTGGCCCCGACGGCGATCCGACACACGGTTCGACGGCGGCGCCCCACGGCGTAGCTCGCCTGACGCTCGGCGCCTTTCCGGGCTCGCTGGTTCGAGCGTTCCCGTGGGCGCGTGGTTCAGGCGCGGTGGTGGGCGCGGTCGCTGAGGTCCTGCAGCAGCACTGCCAGGAGGCGGGCCAGTTCCCGCTGCTCCTGGGGCGCCAGGGCTTCGATGAGGCCCCGCTCGTAGTTCAGGAGGCCGTCGACGGCGTTCTCCACTGCGTGGTGCCCCTCGGGGGTCAGCTCCACGGGCACGGCGCGGGTCCCGGGGTCCGCAGCCAGTCTGCGGACGAGCCCCTCGTACTGGGCTCGGTCCACCCGTTGGGTCACGGCCCCGGGTGTGATCAGGCAGCGGCTGGCGAGCTCGCGGGTGGACAGCCGGTAGGGCCGACCGGAACGGCGGAGGGTGCTGAGCAGGTCGAGGGTGGCGGCGTCCATGCCGACCTGGGTCAGGACGCGGCGCCGCTCGTCGGCCAGCAGTTTCGCGGCGTCGTGGATCCGGGTGAGGATGCCGATCGAGTCGACCGGGAGTCCGGGCTGCTCGCGCCGCCAGGCTTGGGAGATCTCGTCGGCGCGGTCGGTGCGGGGCTGGTCCGGTGTGGTCAGCGTCAGCTCCATCGCGGCCCACCGCGGCGGATCCGGCTCCTACGGCTCCGCCAAGGCCGCCGTCGAGGCCTGGAACCTCACGATCGCCCAGGACCTCGACAAGGACCGGATCACGGCCAACGTCATCGCCCCGGGCTACATCGAGTCCACCGACTTCTTCCAGGGCGGGATGATCCCCCAGCGCCGTGCCGCCCTGCTCGCCCAGACGGCCAACGGCCGGGCCGGCGCCCCGGCGGACATCGCGGGCACCGTGCTGTTCCTCGCCTCACCGGCCGCAGGGCACATCACCGGCCAGACCCTGCACGTCAACGGCGGCGCGCTGGCCGGGCGCTGAACAACGCGCTCGGCCGGACCGGTGCCACCGGCAGGAGCCTCGGCGTCGGTGACGGGCAGGCCTTCACCGACGCCGACGGGCGCATGGAGTGCCAGTTATGTCCGATGTGCCATCCGATCCGCCACACGCCGAACCGTCCACCGTGGGCGACCGGTTGGCCGATCCCGCGTCCCTCCGGTGGGACAGGCCAAGTCCGAGGACGGACCTGGGCCACGCGGCGGCGACCCACCTCAACCTGCCTCGACCGATCTCACCGAGGTTTGACCGCACGGCGGTTCGTGGCCGTCGATCGAGGGTTCACAGGTACGGCCGCAGGTCGTCGCGGTAAGCGGTGGTGCTGCCTTCAGGCCGCCAGGAACGACTGTGCCGGGACAGGGTCCAGGCTTCCGGCGCGTCCCGAGCGGCACTGATCCAGGCCGCGAGTTCGGGAACGGCGATCTGCCGCAGGACGCGTCGAGCCGCCGCCCGTTCGGTGGCCGGGAGCGGAGCAACACGAACCCGCACGGTGCACCACCAGCTGGGATGGATGCCGCCGCCGTAGTTGGCGGAGATGGGTGGCACCCACTCGGCGTGCAACGCGGTCCCGTCCCCCCCAGAGCCGGTCGCCGAAATCCAGGTCGACGGCATCCGCCTCCTGCGCGCCGAGGACGGTGCGGATGTCCGTCGGGGTGAGCGGCCACGACAGGTCGCGCGGCAGGCGGCGGTTACGGGCTGGCATGCGCCCGAGGATGGCAGACGCCTTGCGGAAGCGCATGCGCATCTCGACCCGGCTCTACCGAGACGCCGGTCAACTTCGTTGGTACCAGCCGGACTTCGGCGAGGCGTGTCAGGTTGAACACCCTCAGGGCCTCGGACGCCCGTCCCGGCTCGGCCACCGTTTCGCCCGTTCTCAGTGAACACGGCGGATCTTCAGGGGCGCCGCCCTGCCGGTCGACCGACCACCCTCAGGCGCCTGCCGGACCGATCGCACCTTGAACTTCTCGACGTTCTCATTCCACGTCAGGTAACCGATGGCACCGCCGAGTTGGCGTCGAAATGGCTCCTCCGATCTGTCGAGGGTGATAGTCCGGTGACGGTTGGTCATGGCAGGATCAGCACGGGCCGACACCGTGTCGGCCGGAAGGAGGAGACATGGCCGAGGACAGCAAGGTGACGGCGTCCGCCGAGGGCAAGACTCCGTCTGGCAAGTACGCAGGCACTGAAATCAAGATCGAGGGCGAGGATCACATCATCATTCGGGAGGACGAGGTTCCGGTAGCCACCGACACCGAGTGATACGCCCGCACTTCGGTCCGGGCTGATCTTCGCCCGTACTGGAACGGAGCGTTGCCCAGCTACGAGAAGGGCCCCGTCGGTCGCCACCGGAAGGGCCCTTTCCGCTGCGACTTCCGCAGGCCGCAGGCTCGCCCTCCACACCGGTTCCAGGAACAGCCCGGAGGCGGCCGTGTCATCGTGGACGGTGAGGCGCAGCAGGGCGTCGAGGTTGCTGTAGTGGGTGCCCCAGGAGGCCAGGATCAGCGCGCCGGGGCGGGCCTGACGGGATCCAGGCGTGCGGGATCTCGCGCAGCCCGTACGGGGCCACGAGTCGCGGCGACCACCGACGACATGATCGAGGTCGACGCGGAGGTGGCGATGAGGGTCGTGTTCGTGCATGGGGCGTGCGTGCGGGACGGTTCGTGGTGGTGGCACCGCGCCGCCGACCTGCTTCAGGAGCGAGGGGTTCCAAGCGTCGCCCCGGCGCTGCCGAGCTGCGGCGAGGCGGGCCCGCCCGGCGGCGTCGGCGGTCCGGGGCTGCGCGAGGACGTCGCCGCGGTGCGGCGGGTGCTGCAGGCCGGCGACGAGCCGACCGTCGTGGTCGCCCACAGTTACGGCGGTGTCGTCACCGCGGAAGCCGCCGCGGGAGTCGGGGCGGTGCGCCACCTGTTGCTGGTCTCCAGCTATCTGCCCGAGGTCGGACAGAGCCTGTCGGAGTTCGGGGACGGCCGCCCCGCCCCGTTCCTCGACGTCGACCCCGACGCCGGCACGTTCAGGGTCCGCTCCGAGCTGCTCGTGGACACGTTCCTCCAGGACTGCGATCCCGAGGTCCAGGCGCAGGCGGCGGTCCACCTCGCCCGGCAGAGCGTGCGGGTGACCGGGCAGCCGGTCCGGGCTGCCGCATGGCAGCAGGTGCCCTCGACCTACCTCGTCTGTGCTCAGGACCGGGGCACCCCGCCGCGACTGCAGCGCGAGTTCGCCCGCCGGGCCGGCGGCGTCGTCGAGCTCGACGCCGGCCACCACCCGTTCCTGTCCCAGCCGGCAGCGGTCCGGGACCTGCTGCTGCGCCTGTGACGGCGGCGACTGAACACCTCCTGGGACGCCGAACGCACCGACGCCCCGAGGCGCACCGTCTCAACCCTGCGACGGCGTCCAGAACGCGGTGATCCTCGCGGCTCCGGGCCCGATCCCCTGCCAGGAACCGTCGAACTCGAGGACGGCCACGGAGGCGGTCGGGAACCCGGATTCCTCCACCCGCCGCGAGAGGTCGTCGTCGGCCGTTCCGACGAGGAGCCGGACCAGCTCGGGCAGGCTCGGATTGTGTCCGACGACGACCAGGTCGCCCACGTCGTCCGAACTCCCCCGCACCATCGCGACCAGCTCGCCGGTCCCCGCTTCCCCCCGATGGATCTCCACACTGAGGTCGTAGAGCCCCTGCTCGTGGACCGTCTCGGGGAGGCGCGGCAACGCGGCGCCCACGCGTTCCCAGGTCTCCCTGGTCCGGCGGGCGCCGGACACCCGCGCGAGATCGGGCGTGATGCCGGAACCCGCGAGCCATTGTCCGGCCCGGGACGCCTCCTCCTGCCCCCGCTCGTCGAGGCGCCGTTCCTTGTCGACCGCCGTCTCCCGTTCGGCCTGCGCATGACGGATCAGGACGAGCCTGCGGCCGGTACCCACGATCACGTTGACCTCCCCATGTCTGCGGGCCGTGGCGCGGCCCGGCGGAATCGCTTGATCCTTTGCATCCGAACACTATCCGGCCGCAGGTCCGCACAGCCGCGGTCTCCGGGTGGCGCCCCGTCACACCTGTGCGGTCGGGACGTCAGGGGGTCGGGATCCGCTGGGTGAGGAAGAGGGCGGCGCGGTCGAGTGCCTGGTCGGCTTCGTCGAGGGTGCCGCCGGCGAAGGCCTGGAAGACGTGGGGGGCGTCGGCGGTGATGTCGAGGATGACGTCGACTCCGGCGTTGCGTGCGCGGGTGGCGAGGCGGGTGGAGTCGTCGAGGAGGATTTCGTTGGCGCCCACCTGGATGAGGAGTGGGGGGAAGCCGGTCAGGTCGGCGAAGAGGGCCGGGCTGAGGAGGGGCTGCTCGGGGTCCTGGCCGGCGAGGTACATGGCCCCGGTGTGCGTCACGGCCTCGCGGGTGAAGATCGGGTCGATGCCCTCCTTGGTCGTCATGCTCTCCCCGCTCCGGGTGGCGTCCAGGCCCGGGGAGAAGGCCACGATCGCGGCGGGCAGCGGCAGGCCCGCGTCGCGGGCGGCGAGGGCGGTGGTGACCGCGAAACCGCCGCCGGCGGAGTCCCCGGCGAACGCGATGGCGGACGGCTCCAGGCCGCTGTCGAGGAGGGCGCGATAGGCGCTCAGGTTGTCTTCCAGGCCAGCCGGGAACGGGTGCTCGGGGGCCAGCCGGTAGTCCACCGAGTACGCGTCGAGCCCGGTCTTCGAGACGAGCTGCGCGGTCAGCGACAGCGCGGTCTCGGGAGAGCCGAAGACGAAGCCGCCACCGTGGAAGTACAGGATCGTACCCGGGCGCGCGCCGTTGTCCGGTGTGACGTGCAGGGCGGGCCGGCCGCCGAGCGCGGTCTGATCGGTGCGGACGTCGTCCGGCACGATCATCGTGTCCATGAGCGCCCTGAACCCGGCGCGCAGCTCCTCGACGGAGCGTTGGCCCTCCGGTCGGGGCCGGCGGAGCATCGCGTCGATCTTGGCGAGCTGTTCCTTGCTCATCTGCGTTCCTCCTATGAAATGGCTTCCTCTACACTATATGCCGTGGAATATACATCGGATGGCGCCGCCGACCTCCAGGGATTCTTCGCGGATCTCGTCCGCTGCGAGACGCGCCTGTACAACGCGCTGAACGACCGCCTGCGCGAGCGGCACGGCATCGTGACCTCGCAGTTCGAATTCCTGCGGTTCCTGCGCGAGCACCCGGGGGCCCGGGTGGCCGACCTCGCCGCGGAGTTCGCCATCGGAGCCGGCGCGACCAGCAAGGGCGTCGACCGCCTGGAGAAGCAGGGCTGGATCGTCCGCCAGGCCAACCCGGCGGACCGCCGGTCCTCACTCCTGGCCCTGACCGACGACGGCTCCCAGCTCCTCGACGCCGCCGAGGCGACCTTCACCGCGGGCCTGAGCGAACTGGTCGAAGGCACCCTCGACCAGTCCACGACGGCCGCCGCCGCCCAGGCCCTCCGCCGGCTGCGCTCCGCGCTCGAACGCGACCAGATCGGCACCCCCACCGGCTGAAAGCGCGAGCCCGGCCACCTGCTCGCCTACGCGCGGCCCGGCGACACCACGCCCTCCCGCCGTCACCTTCGGTGAAGGCCCTGCTGGGGTTGCCTCCGCGGCCGACAAGGCGCACGCTGGGGGGTGTCCCCTGGAAGCCGCGTAGGGCGAGAGCCCCACGGAAAGCAGGGAACTCGGGAGCATCACCGCCCCATCCGGAGGAGCGGCCCCACCCCGAGCAAACCCGGGTGAAACGAACCGTCCGATCCGACTGCGCACGGACGGAGGCCCCAGCGGGGGTCGCTCTCGGAACAACATCACGCCGCGTCGTACGCGACGCTCGCTCCGTCCGGCCAGTGAGCACGGACGGCACCAACGAAGCATGAACAGGCGTCAAGAACGAGAGTGTAAGTCGCAGGAGCAGTAGAGGCC
>NZ_JBHWIR010000088.1:11765-31177 GCF_042731835.1 Kitasatospora sp. NPDC059817
CTACCCCCCCGCCCGCCCGTCCGGGCCCGTCCCAACGCCGGCCCCCAACAACCATTAAACCGCCAAAAACACCTCTTGTTAACGGCGCGGGCGCCTAACGGCCCCCCCCCGGCTCGGGGGGCCCGACGCCTGCGCCGGGCAGACCTCGACGCCCCGCACGAACAGCGGCACTCGCCGCCGTCTCAAGCCCTCCCCTGTCGGCCTCGGTGTCCGTTCGGGGAAGGGCTCAGCCGTCCAGTGAGAGTGCGTTCTTGGCGTGCGCGACGGATTCCTCCGAGGCGGGCCCGCCGGGGTTCTCGGTGGCCAGGGCCTGGTTGAGGGTGACGAAGGGGCGCATCCGCCGCTCGTAGCGGGCATATGCGGCGCGGTGGTCGCCGCCGGCCCGGGCAAGGCAGTCGGCCAGCACGTGGGCGCCCACGAGGGCCAGGCCGGTGCCCTGCCCCGAGAGGGGGGAAGGGCAGTAGCCGGCGTCTCCGAGCAGGGTCACCCGGCCCCGCGACCACGGGTCCATGCGGATCTGGGCCATGGCGTCGCAGTAGAAGTCGGGGGCCTTCCGGGCGGCCTCGGCCAAGCGGGTCCCTTCCCAACGCATCGACGCGAGCTTGTCCACGACGAGCTGCCGGAGGGCGCCGCCGCCGCGGAGGTCGTGGGCGAGGGGGGCGGACTCGAAGCCGAAGGCGATCCTGAGTTCGGTGTTGTCGCGTACGGGCATGATGCCGAAGCCCGCGTCGCCGTCCCGCAGCCACACCTGCCAGTTGTCCAGGGCGAGGAAGTTGTCCGCGCTGAACACCGAGAGGTAGCTGCCCAGGTGATGGGCGAAACGCTTCTCCGGCCCGAAGGCCAGGCGCCGTACGGTGGAGTGCAGGCCGTCAGCCCCGACCACGAGGTCGAAGCTGCGGGACGGTCCGTGCGCGAAGTCGACGCGCACGCCGGTGTCGTCCTCGTCGAGCGCGGCGATGCTGTCGCCGAAGAGGTACTCGACGCCTGCGCGCGTGTGCTCGTACACCATCCTCACCAGGTCCTCGCGCAGCACCTCGATGTCTTCGCTGTCGAGCCGTCCGCTGCTGAAGGTCGCCTCGGTGGAGCGGTCGACCTCGCGGCCGTCGGGGCCGAGGATCGACATGCCGCGCATCCGGGTCCGTACGCGGCTCGCCTGCTCCAGCAGGCCCATCCGCTCCACGACTTCCAGCGCGACACCGCGGATGTCCACGGCCTGTCCGCCGGGGCGCCGGCCCGGAGCGCGTTCGACGACAGTGGGCGCGAATCCGTGGCGGCGCAGCCAGTAGGCGAGGACGGGCCCGGCGATTCCGCCGCCGGAGATGAGTACGGTCTGCATGAGGAGCTCCTCCAGTGCTATGTACGGTGTACGCGCCCTGAACGTACGCCGTACGCGCAGAGCCTTCAACCAGCCGTCTACGCGACGTGTACTAGAGCAGTCCCCTTCCGTTCGGCGTTGCCGCTGCTACCCTCTGTCCTAGTACACAGAAGGAAGGCGGCAGGTCGTGACGAAGACCACAGGGACAGCCGGCGATCCGCCCTATCTGCGCATCGTCGCCGCGATCCGGCGGCGCATCGCGCACGGTGAACTCGCCCCCGGGGACCGGGTGCCCTCGACCCGGCAGATCGCCGCGGAATGGGGCGTCGCGCTCGCCACCGCCACCAAAGCCCTGACCACCCTGCGCCTGGAGGGACTTGTCGAGGCCCGGCCCCGGATCGGCACGGTCGTCGCCGGAACCACCCCCGCCGCACCGGCCCGCAGGCGCCCGTCACCCGTCCCGGACCCCGAGCAAGAGCAGGAGCAGGAGCTGAGCCTCGACCGGATCATCCGTACCGCCATCGAGATCGCCGACGCCGAAGGGCTCCCGGCGCTCTCCATGCGCGGCGTCGCGGCCCGCCTCGGCGTCGCGGCGATGTCGACCTACCGGTACGTCCCGAGCAAGGAAGACCTCGTCCTGCGCATGGCCGACGCCGCGTTCGGCGAGAAGTCCTACCCCGCAGAAGCCCCCGACGCCCCCGAGGATTGGCGTACCCGCATCGAGCTGGGCGCCCGGACCCTGTGGAGCCTGTACCGGCAGCACCCGTGGCTGGCGCAGCTCGGCTCCCTCACGCGCCCGCTGCTCGTACCCAATCTGATGGTCCACGGCGAGTGGGTGCTGAGCGCCCTCGACGGCCACGGACTCGACCCCACGACGCTGTTCGACATCCACGTCCTGCTCTACAGCCATGTCCAGGGCCTGGCGGTGCACCTGGAGATGGAAGCGCACGCCGAAGCCGCCACGGGCCAGTCGGAAGACCAGTGGATGGACAGCCGCGCGCCCGCCCTCCAGGAACTGGTGGAATCCGGCCGCTTCCCGGCATTCACCAAGGTGGTCGGAGCCTTCGAGGACGGCTACGACCTGCGTCTCGACGCGCTCTTCGAATTCGGCCTCAAGACACTCCTCGACGGCCTGACGTCCATCGTCGAAGGCCAGGAAGCTGCCACGTAGAAACACGAGCGAGTTCATCCAGAACCGGGCCCACCCACCCATTCGCGCCATCAGGGCACCCGCCGACGTCCAGTCCTGGCGGGCAGCGGCTCATCTGGAAGAACTACCGATGGGCAGTGGAGCGCTGCCTCCCGATCCGCCGCAGGCGACCACCTACGATCACCATCCGGCTGGGCTCCCCAGCGAGTCACCGGCCGTTGAAGCTCAGGTCGCGTCCCGGACCGGCTGCGGGTAGCCGATCTCGGCGATGTCCTCGGCCAGGTCCGCGAGGGTGACCTCCGCGTTGAGTGACGACACGAGTTCCTGGCTCAGCGGTCGCAGGGCATACACATCGCGCACCGCTTCCAGGTCCACGGGGACCTCGTAGTAGTTCTCGGCGAAGCGCTGGAACGCTGCCGGCGAACGGTCGACCAGGAGCTCGAACAGGCCCGTGGCCCCGTCGGGGTCGGAAAAACCGGCGGGGAAGTCGATCACGCCGTGCTGCCACCGATCGTCCGTCGCCCCCCGCCACAGGCAGGCCGTGACGACGGGCACGTCGTCCTCGTCGGTGAACGCCGGCTCCTCGACAAAGGGCCTGAAGACCTCCGGGACATCGTCGATCACCCCCGGCCAGGGCTCGCCCTCGTTGCCGTACGGGCTCGTCGGTGCTTCGTGGTCGAAGCCGCGGGCATAGGCCCCGGCCTCCGAGAAGACGACGGAGTACTCGTCCCCCGACCCGTTCCGCATCGAGGCCATCTCCTCGCCGTCGGCCCAGCCTGCGTTGAAGGAGTAGCACCGGCCCTCCCAGTCCGGGCTCAGGATCGCATCGAGCATCGCCAGCGAGCGGCAAAGGTTCCGCAGGTCGGCGATGGAAGGGAACTGACGAGCTACGTCATAGACAGTCACGTGCTCATCCAACCGGATGCCCCTGACACCCAGAATCTCCGCCCAGGCCCGTCACACCCAGGAGTGAGTCCGAGGCCGGACGCGCCGTAACGATCCCCCTCAAGGGCGGGCTCTAGCCGGGCTTGATGCTCGCGAGTTGTACGAGCAGCAGGACCAGCCGGTAGGCGACGGCGAAGTCTGTGGCAGTGAAGGTGACCGTCCGGCCACCCTCAGCGCGTGAGACACCTGGCACGAGTGTCGCCAGGTCAACCATGTAGGGGCTGTGCAGGTCGACCTCGACTTCAAGGGGCCCGGCAAGAACAAGTGGCGGGACCGTCGTTCGCGCTCTGACAGCTTCGACGGCCGCCTGGTGCAGACGCTCTCGGGCTTCCTCAGGGTGCAGTGCCACGACAGCGGCCTGGCCGATGGCTTGTTTGACCGCGACGGTGACAGCCGAGGGCACCAGATCACTCAGTTCGGCGCAGGCGGCGTCATCGCCACTGAGCAGTACGACTGGCACACCCACATGCCCGGCCATGGCAGCGTTGAGACCAATCTCGCCCAAGGAACGGCCGGCTACGCGAACGTCCAGGATGGCGTCGCTCATCGTGTGCGCCAGCACAGCTGGACCACTGCCGGCACGGGCGTGGTAACCGACGAACAACACCGCGTCAGTGTGCTCGTCGAGCCCACCGAGCATGCCCAGGGAGCGTGGCTTTCCGCGAACCAGCCGGGCCCGCCGGTCGAGTTCCGCCGGCAGCAGGTTACGGAAAGACCCGTGAGCGTCGGCAACCCACACCTCAGCCGTCGGCTCGACGTCCAAGACACCCGCGATCACGGCGTTCGCGTCGGCCATCATCAGCGCACGGCCTTGCTCGTAGTCATGGCGATCCGGATTCGTCTCGGCAGGATGCACGATCCCCGAGATGCCCTCCATGTCAACAGAGATCAGCACCTTCATGGCCAGGGAGCCTATGCGCCCCGCACACAGGCCGACAGTGCGCATGAGGACTCCTGGTCGGCCGGGACGGCTCGCCGTCAGGGCGCTCCGCTCGGGAAGCTGCGATGAGGCCCCGGCCTCCTCGATGGCGGTGACGGTGGCGGTGGCAGCTGCGATGCCGCCGGACGCTGAAGTCCTTTGCGCGCGCTGCTGCCCGGATGATGAGGTGGCACGGTGACCAACGATGACGAAGCGTCAGCCGTCCGACCGTTGACACTGGCCTGGGTGAGCCGGCACCTGGAGGCCGGCGAACGGATCGTCGGAATCGAGGCGCTGCACGGCGGCATCACTGCCGAGATGCGGAGGCTGACCATCGGCACGCGGGACGGAGGCACCCGCGACCTGGTGCTGCGGAGTTTCGTCGACCCGTTCTCTGTGGAGCGCGCCGAGGACTGGCTGGACAGGGAGGCCGGCGCCCTGGCCCTGCTGGCGGGGACCGGCGTGCCGGCTCCCGCCCTGGTCGCGGTTGATCCGAGCGCCGCGCAGTGCGAGTATCCGTCGCTCCTCATGACCCATCTGGCGGGCCGGACGGTCCTCGACGATGAGGGGGTGGAGACACGCGTCCCGCTGCTGGCCCGTCAGCTCGTGGCGATCCATGCGCTTCGGCCCGCCGAACGGCCCCGGGATTATGTGGCGTTGACGACCGCCGACACCGTCGTCGTACCGAAGGACGCCGACGCGGCGGCATGGGCCGCGGCGATCGACGTGATCCGCAGGCCCGCGCCGCCCGGTGAAGGGCGGTTCCTGCACCGGGACTTCCAACCCGGCAACGTGCTGTTCGACGTGCCGCCCCCAGGGCCGGCAGGTGCGCGGATCACCGGCGTCGTCGACTGGGCGGCGGCCTCCTGGGGCCCGGCGGATCTCGACGTGGCGCACTGCTCCACCAATCTCGCGCTGCTGCACGGCCCGGCGTGGGGTCAGCGGTTCGCCGAGGCGTACGAGGAGGCCGGCGGGGTGCTGGCCGCGACCGCGGGCGAGCGGCTGTACTGGCGGGTGCGGGACGGACTGGCGTGCTCGGAGGAGGTGCGGTCGGTGGCGCAGCCCTGGCGGGAGGCAGGGAGGACGGAGCTGACGACGCGAGCCGTGGAGCAGCGGCTGGACGCCTACGTCACCTCCCTGATGGACGCCTGGGGCTGAGCCGAGGCGGGCCGGAGCGCGGTCCGGGCGCCGAACGACGTCTGCACCGCGGTGACGCTCGTCGAGCAGATCGAAGGGCTCACCGCTCCGCACGCTCGCAGGACTCCGCAGTGCCGTCCCGTGGCGCCGCCCCATACGCCTCCACGTAGACGACCCGTGCCGCCTCCACGTCATCCAGTTGGATCGGCAGCCGATCCAGGTTTCCCACGACGCCTCCCGGAGCCCCGCCGACGGCCGGCACCAAGCGCGGCAGGGGCGACGGGCACGGTCATGATTGGGCCACAGTGGTCGCGGGTCATCGGGGTGGGGTTCGCCGGACCACCCCGCCGGATCCGGCGAGCCAGGAGACCATCCGGCTCCCCGCGTCGACGGCGGCGCGCTGCGCCGCCCCGGCGGCATAGCCGTTCGCGACGATGTCCGGCCGGTCCACGAGGTTCCGGCACGCAGTGGTCAACTGCTGGTAGCCGACCAGCAGTCGGGACCACAGCCGCTGTCCCGTCGGGTCGGGCACCGTGAAATACTCGTCGGCCCGCCGGGTCGCCCCGGCGAGCTGTTCGCAGGTGCCGCCCACTGTGCGCAGCTCCGCCTCGACCTGAGCGTCGGAGGTGGCGTTCACGGCGCCGCCCATTGCGGCGGCGAAGTCACGCTGCGCCGCGTTGAACTCGTTGATGTGGTCCAGGCCTCCGACCGCCGCCCAGGCCTGGTTCTGGGCCAGCGCGATCGCCGCCGAGGGAGCGCTCCTCGTCTGGTCCAGCATCGACTCCGCGCGTTGGGCGTTCCCGCTGCCCGAGCCGGGCAGCTGGGCGACGGTCACCGCTGCGCCGGCGGCCCCGGCCACCACGGCCGCGACAGCCGCGACGGCCGCCACCCGGGCGCCATACCGCCGCCTCCGGCGGGGCAGCCCCACCGCGACGGGCGGCGCGACGTCAGGCGGTACCGCGACGGGGCGCAGCCCGGCCCGGACGCGCCGCCACAGCAGGCCCGCCCCCCGGCCCACGAAGGCGGCCAGGGCCGCCACCAATATCCCCAGGGTCAGCGTGTAGGCCGCCGCGATCTCCACCAGCCTCCACACCGCCCCCGGCCTCCACCCACAGGTGTTGGTCATGACGTTGAACGGGCCGAGGCAGCCGTCCGCACTCGCCAGAACGAAGGCGCCCACCATGCCGATCAGGCCGGCGACGCCGGCTGTGACGAGCCCGGCGAGCAGCCAGGCCGCCCTCGTCACGGCGGCGACGACCACGGCGGTCAGTGCCATCGCGGCGCAGATCACCAGGATCGGCCACATCAGGTAGGTGATCTGGAACGGGCCGGTCATCCGCACGGCCGCCGGGCGCGGTGTGTGCATGTGGGCCTTCGCCGCGGCCAGGGCGGCCCAGCAGAGCAGCCCGCCCGCCAGGCCGGCGACCAGGAGCCTGCCCGGGCCGGGCAGCGCGGCGGCGTTCGGTGACACGGCCGGGGACAGGGGCGAGGGCGAGAGCGGCGGTGCGTCCGGGCCGGGCGGTACGTCCGTGTTCGGCTGTGCGTCCATGTTCGGCTGTGCGTCAGCCGCCCCCGGCAGCGCTTCGGCGAGCCACTTCGCGCGGCGCCCCGGCCGGCGCAGTGCCAGCGCGAGCAACGGCAGCATCCAGAGCAGCGTCTCGGCCCACCACAGGCTGTGGGCCTCGCTGTCGGCGCCGGGCAGGACGCCCACCACCGCGATGACCTCCAACAGCGGGCCGATGTGCGCCGGCGGCAGCCCGGACAGACCGTACGAGCCCAGGAGCCCGGCCGTGGTGAACGGCCACCCGTCGGTCAGGACCTCGCCCTGCGCGTACCACCAGTACAGCACGCAGGCGAGGGCCAGCGAGGCGGCGGCCAGGCCCACGACCATGACGGGGCGTAGCGAGCGCCCGCGCCAGGAGGCGATCCACCACTCGGCGTTCTGTGCGGTCCAGGTCATCGCCAGCACCAGCGCGGCGACGAGGATCAGCAGGGCTTCGGGGTGGTTGGGCCACCAGTGGTTCCAGGCCGCCCTTGGGCCGAGCAGTTCGGCCGCGACGACGCCGGTGCCGAGCCACAGGCCGGCGGGCCATCCCGGTGGAGTCGGCCGGCCGGTGAGGACGGCGTACACCACGGCGCGCCACAGGGCGACGCCGCCGATGCCGACGACGAGTGTCGCGATGAGGACCGCTTTCGCGGGGAAAGCCTCGTAGGGCAGGCTTCCGAGCTGCCAGACGAGGATGTCGGCGGCGAGCCCGGTGAGGAACAGGGGCAGGGCGTCCAGCGCGAACAGTGCCTTCGGGTCGGTCAGGGAGGTCCGGCGCAGTTCCCAGGACGGGTGGGTGCGCCAGAGTTCGACGAACGCGGCGAGGGCCCGCGGCAGTGCGCGGCCGGAGCCCGGCCGGACGGGGACGTTCCAGGACTCCCGGCTCGCGCCCCAGCGGGCCGCCATGAGGTCGGCGTAGATCTCGCGGTTGCGCAGGATCCCGGCCCGCGTGAGGTGGACGGACACCGCGATCAGGAGGCCGAGCACCAGTTCGTGCGTGTTGAACGGGGCGAACTGCCCCCGGGCGTCCGCGGTTCCGGTGAAGAAGAGGTTCTTCACGCCCACCGCGGCCCACGGGAGCAGGACCAGCACAAGGAAGACGCGCCACAGGGCGACGGTGGCGTAGGTGATGCCGATGTCCTTGTTCCGCAGGTGCGCGAGCTCGTGCAGGACCACGGCACGGAACCTTTCCCGGTCCGTGCCGCTTGTGGCGAACAGCCCGCCGTACAGGCAGACCGTGGGGTTGCGCCAGCGGCCGAACACGACGGCGCCGACCTCCGGCACGACCGGGTCGACGACGAACCGGGGCGTGCGGGCGAGCCCGGCCGTGTCCACCAGCTCGTCGAGCTGCTGCCGCAGCCGTCCGGTCGTGTCCAGCTCCTCCAGGGCGACGACCCGGGAACGGCGCGCCTTCCACACCGGCAGCAACCAGTACACCGTGAGAACCACGACGACCAGCAGCGCGCCCACGGCGACGGACACCCCGTCGAAGTTCTGGACGTAGCGCGCCGCGCACACCTTGAGCGCGGACTGGTTCCGGGTGGACAGGACGTAGCCGGCATTCATGGGTGCGCCCGGGTCGAGGCCCGCGGCCAGCCAGCAGGCCATCTCCTTGTCGGCCTGCTGGGAGGAGGCGAGGAGCTGCCAGACGGTCCTCGGGACCATGCTGGCGCCGGCCGCCGCCAACAGGAGCAGGAGCAGAACGAAGCGCAGGGTGGTGCCGGCGGCGAGGACCCGCTCGTCGGGCGGAGGCGGGGCCTGCCGTGGGCCTGCCTCGGGGGCGGCGTCGGCGGGCGCGTCGGTCATCGCGCCTCGCCGTCGGCCGCCGGGTCGGGTTCGGCCGGGTCCAGTGCGGTGCCGCGCGGTTCGGCTTCGGCCGAATCGTGTCCGGTGTCGCCCGGGTCGGCCAGGGCCAGCCGGGCCACCACCGCGTCGGCGATCGCCGACGCGCGCTGTTCCGCCAGGCCCCGCTGCGCGGCCGAGTCCAGCACCGACTGCCGCACCTCGACGAGCTGCTCACGCGTCAGCGGAGGGATCGTCACCGGCGCGGCCCCCTTGCGGAAGACCTTGCGCAGCCCGGCTCTCAGCCCCTTGGCGGCGCCGTCCACCGCGGCGTCCGCGATCCTCTGCCCCACCTGGTCCAGCGCCAGCCACACCACGGGGGTCACCAGCGCGGCGACTTCGCCGAGGCCGAAGCCCAGTGGTTCGCTCCGGCTGCGGCCCGCGAGCCGGCGCACGGCCGACGCGTCGTCGAACCGAGTCAGCCACGCCACGAGCGGCAGTTCCTCTGCGGCGACCTCGGCCACCACGTCACGGACCACATCGCGCACTCGTGCCCCGCCCGGCGCGGCCTTGCGGCTTTCGGAGTGAGCTGCTTCGGAACCCATGGCACCTCCGTGGCCAACTCGCGGCACGCCCAGGCCGGTTGCCGCACCGGTCTCACCTTGACCCAAGGAATCCGACGGGGCAATACCCGGCGGCACTCCCCGTACAATGCGGAGCCGCTGCGCCCGACCGGCCGTGCGCGGCGGCGCAGCCTGGCGGACGCCGGTGCCAGAAGGTCGGCCGGCGGGGAAGCAAGCAGGTGGCCTGGCTCGTCCACCACGGGCAGACCGCGCGCCTGGCCGCCGACACCAGCGGTGCACACAAGAGGCATTCCGTCGGGACGACAGGATCTGAACCTGCGGCCACTTGACCCCCAGGGCTGACATGACTCTGCGTAACAGCTCAAGTGGACATCAGATAGATCGTGTGCAGATAATGCTACCGGGGAGTGGGTGGGTTCGAGGCCGTTCCGAAGAGCCTCGTTCGGGCCGCACAGCATCGCGTGCCGCAGATCGAGGTCGTGCTGCCGAATGTGGACGCGGAGTCAGGCCCTCCCCATGCGTTCAGTTCACCAGCCAGGGCGAAGGGAACCCAGTGACGCACAGTAACGGCAACCAATGCACCGAGCAGGCCATTGAGGCCCGCTACCAGAACTCGTTCGCCCGGTCCGCCGGGTACCTTCCGCCGGACCGGGCCGTCGTCCACGCCTGGCTGGACGAACTCGGCGGGTACGTCGAGCGGCAGCAGACGCAGGGCGCCATCGTCCGGCACAACTCGGTGGCCGAGCTGGCAAGGCTGATCGACCGGGATCCCGTGGTGCGGATGTACGTGAGCCTGATGATCGAGCAGGCTCTGGAGAGCTGGAAGGGCAGGGTGCGCGACATTCCCGGCCTGCTCGACCACCTCGACGCCATCGTCACCTGGGCCCCGCGCTACACCGACAAGATCCACTTTCCGATGTCCGCCCTGTTCGTCGACATGATGTACACGCCGGCCGGAGAGGTGATCTTCCGCAACAGGGACCTCAACAGGGCGCTCGTGGGGATCCTGCGGGAGTGGTGCACGTACCTGGACAGCCCTGCCAGCCGCGAGGTGCTGACCACCGACCAGTGGCTGTCAGCGGATGCGAGGAAGGAGCTCAAGCTCGACGACTTCGAAGTCGATTTCACCCAGCCCTACGGTGGGCTGGCCTCGTTCAACGACTTCTTCCACCGGGAGGTCAGGCCCGGCAAACGCCCGGTCGCGGGCAGCACGGATCCCAAGGTCATCGTCGCCCCCAACGACGGCAGGGTGGTCAAGATCCAGGGCAACGTGCGGCGCACCGACGAGTTCTGGGTCAAGGGCCAGCGCTACTCCCTCTACGACATGCTGGACGGCAGCGATCTGACGGACGGCTTCGTCGGAGGCGACGTCTACCAGTCGTTCCTCTCCGGCGGCGACTACCACCGCTGGCACACCCCGGTCAGCGGTACGGTCATCAGCGCACGGGTTGTCGAGGGGCTGACGTTCACCGAACTCGAATCGGCGGGCCACGACGAGGATGCCGGCGTTCAGTCGCAGATCTACGAGGCCTCGGTCAACGCCCGCGCCCTGATCTTCGTCAAGAGCCCCGACCCCGTCGGCATCGTCTGCGTGATGCCCATCGGCATCACCGAGATCTCCTCGCTCACCATCGGGGTCACGCCGGGGCAGCACGTCGACAAGGGCGACGAGCTGGGATATTTCAGCTACGGCGGCTCCAGCATGGTCCTGGTCTTCCAGCCGGGTGCCGTAGCCGCCTTCGACGTGCCGGACAACACGACCGGAGACATGGAGAAGGGCCAGTGGTGCGCGGTCAACTCGCAGATCGCCCACACCCGTTGAGCTCAACGCCATTGCGTTTGGCTGTTCGGCGGCTGGTCAAGTCCCTGACGACGAGGAACGGGACCTCTGGTAGATCACTTGCGTCGAGCAAGATGATCAAGACCCAGGGGTCCCGTTGCACGCCGCCGCCGGCAAACGCAACGGCGTTGGTCTCCGGCTGCTGAATCGATCACCTGCTCGGGCTGCCCATCACGCCTTGGGCGACTTGTAGATGGTGGCGGCCATCGCTCCCAGTTGCTTGTTGGCCTTGAGCGCGAGGTCGATGGCATCGCTCACGGAGTCACTGGGCACCGGAATGTTGTTCACGTAGATCGCGAAGGCGTAGCGGCGGCCGTCCTTCGCATCGATATAGCCTGCGAGCGCCTTCGTGCCGAGAGCCAGCTTGCCCTGGTAGGAACTGACCAGGGTGCCAGTCTTCGCACGGATGTGTCCTGCGGCGGGATCGGTGCGCTCGATGACGTCGGCAAGCGAACCGTCGACGCCCATGCTCGGCATGGAGTCGTAGAAGACGTCGAAGTCGTCCTGTCGTGCCAGGTGCCGCAGCAGCGCCACCTGGGCAGTCGGCGTCGCCTTGTCGCCGGGGAGGCCCTGGGCATCGACGAGGCTCACTGAATTCGGATCCACACCTGAGTGAGCGAGGAACTCCTTCTCGATCTTCATGCCGTCCGCATAGGTTCGTTGCCCGTTGTGTGCTGCCATCAGCGGCGGCAGAAGGTTCGCCCCGAGATTGTGGCTGACCTTGTTGATCAGCTTTGCGTACTCCTTGAAGGGCGGAGAAGTGTAGGTCGCCGATACGGGCAGCGAGCTCACTTCCGCCGACGGAGGAAGCTTGCTGTCGGGGTTCGCTCCCAGCGAGGGGGCGGATACGTTGACACCGTTTCTGGCGAGTGCCTCGATGAGGACGGTACGGGCGAACGCCGCCGGGTCGGGAACCTGGTAGGTCGTCACGAAGGGAGCCTTCACGTCCGCGGGCACGGAACCTCGGACCCGGATATGACCAGGACTCACGCTTTCAGTCGTCACCGTCGGCTTGCTTCCGGCGGGTGTGGTCGTCACCTGCGCGTCGACGCCGAAGGCGGCCGTCTTCGGGCGCCAGTCGACCTTGGCCGGCTCGCCGGGCGCGCCCGGCGTGATGAGCACGTCGATCAGGTTGTCGTTGACGATGGCCGGAGTGACCGGCACCCCGCCGATCGACACCGGATCCCAGAGTCGGTTGTCGATCACCACGTCGCCGTCGACATGGCGGACTCCACTGGCCGCGACCTGTCGAGCCAGCTCGTCGACACCCGCCAGCGGATCCTCTTCGGTGATGGTCGCCATGCCGGGTACGGCGTTGGCGTCGTAGTGGTCGAAGTCGGGGACGTCCAGTCCGCCTGACGCGGTGGTCCGCCCGCCGAGTGCCAGATCGCCGCTCCCGACCAGGATGAGATCGCCGGAGAGCCGCCCGTCCGCGGAGACCGTACCCGAATGCACCACGGGCGTACGGAAGCGATGGTCGTCACCCAGGACATCGAGCGCAGCACTGACCGCGAAGGTCTTGGCCGTCGAACCGGTCATGAACTGGGAATCGGCGCCCTTGGATTGGACGACCTTCCCCGTCTGCAGATCGGCGACCTGCAGGCCCCACTGGCCCGACGACCACGGCGCGGTACTCATGAGCTTCTGCAGGTCGGCGCTTACCCGTGTGGCACCCGGTGCCGGAGAGGCTGAGTTGTCCGTGGAGTTGTGGGAGCACGCCGTCATCGCCACGGCAGCCGTCATCGAAGCGGCGAGCGCCAGGGCTGTACGCCGCCGTACCCGAGGTGTCTTGATTCCGGAGAGGGAGTTGCTTGGCATTCGTTCTTTCCTGTTCGAATTTCGCGCTCGATCGAACGCTTCCGGCCTGGTTGCTGCGCGACGGCTAGGACTTCCCGCCCTTGCCGATGGCGATGCTGCCGTTGCGGGTCCGGACGGCCACGGAATGGCCGCTCGCGTCGTCCTTCGCGACGTTCACGGTGACGTCGCCCTTCTTCGCGGCCGTGCGGACCGCGTACTTCGATTCCGGCAGGCCCAGCTCGACGTTGCCGTCCCTGCTCTGCACGTCGACCAGGTCGGGCACGGCGGCCAGGCCCAGGTCGACGTTGCCGTTCCGCGACGTGACGCTGACGGACCGGGCGGAGATCCCGTCGCCCTTGATGCTTCCGTCGCCGCCTTCCAGGGCCAGCTTGGCTCCGTGGAGGTCCGACAACCGGACGTCGCCGCCGGCGGTCCTGGCCGAGAAGTCCGCGGTGAAGCCGGTGGCCTCGATGCGCCCCTTGCCGCTCTCGGCGGTGACGGCGACGGCGCGCGGCACCTTCACGGTGTACTTCGCGCTGCAGCCCACCGAGATCCCCGTGCAGTCCAGCGAGAGTGTGAGCGTGCCCCCTTCGAGCTGCCAGCCGGACCCCACCTCCCCGCCGACCTTCCTGCCGCTGACCCGTCGTTCCACCTGAACGCCCTCGATGTCGGCGGCCACCAGCGCGAGGTCGGCGGAACCGGAGTTGACGGTCAGGCTGCCACCGGCGAAGTCGAAGGACTTCGATTCCACGGTCGCGTCGGCCGATGCGCCGTCCGTGGTGCAGGCCGTGGCGGCGAGGCCGAGGAGCGCGGCTGCGCCGAAGGCGAGAAGCGTGCGCGTGGTCGGTTTCATCGAATTCTTCCTTCGTCAACGAACATGGTGGTGTGGATTCCCGCACCCCGGTTCACGAGCGCAGCGCCCGGACCGCGACCGTGCGCGACACCCGGGCCGCCTGCAGGACCAGCGCGAGGCAGGTGGTGACCAGCGTCCCGGCGGCGAGCGCCCCGAGCGTGGCCCAGGGGAGGCCCGCCAGGACCCGGACGACGTCGATCCGGGCTCCCAGGGCGATGGTGAGACTCGACACGGCGACGAACAGCGCGCCGAAGACGATCGCCGTCCCCGCGTAGATCGCCCCCTCGTAGACGATCGACCGGGTGACCACGCCCGGCCGCGCACCGGCCACCGTCACGACGGCGGAGTCACGGGCGCGCTCCCGCCCGACGAGGGCGATCACGGCGAGGCCCCCGACCCAGGACACGACGAAGACCCAGCCCAGCACGACCAGGATGTTGTCCAGCCCGGCGCTGCCTCCGGGCATGACCTTCCCCATCACCATGAAGAGGCCGACGAACGACAGGGAGAGCGCGAAGGGCAGCACCGTGGTGACGCTCCTCGTCGCGCGGGCCCGGCACGACTGCACGGCAAGGTGCCAGGCGACGCCGCGCGAGGGCACCAGCGCCGTCCAGAGCTTCATCAGCGGGGTGAGCACCCACGGCCCCATCAGCAGCAGCAGGCAGAGGAGGAAGAGGTTCCCGGCGAACGCGAAGGCCGTCCGCTGGGCGAGCCCGCCCTTGAGTTCGAGGCCCAGGCCGGGGACCCACATCCCGACCACACCGGCGAGCAGGCACAGGGCGAGGCCACCGCGGGCTACGCCCGGCCGCGCCGGGGGATCGGAGAAGTCCCGGAAGGCGCGCATCTCCGGCGTCCTGGCGGCCCGCCGGGTGACGCCCCAGCCCCCGAGCAGGCACGGAACCAGTCCGAACAGCACGCTCACGCCGACGTACCAGAACCGGAACCCGACCGAGGCCCCGTGCAGTTCGAGACCCGTCCCCTTCCACTGCGCGAGGGCGACACCCGCGACCAGCAGGGCGAGCGGTGCGGCCAGCGCGCCGGCCACCGCGCCCAGCACCACCATCTCCGTCCGCAGGATGAACCTGACCCGGTGGCGCGGAATCCCGAGGATCACCCACAGGGCGTGCTCGCGCCGCTGGGTCGTCAGCGTCAGACCGACCGCGGAGGCGACGATGCCCACGGCGGCGAGCACGGTGAAGAAGACGATGTTGCCGCCGAGGGCGATCGACGCGGAGACCATCCGCGCGTCACCCGCCGCCCGCGCCGCCGAGACGGCGGTGAACATCGCGATGGCCGAGCCCGCCGAGCACGCCGCGCCGACCGTGGCGCACAGGAGCGTCCACCACCACATCGACGCCTGCAGGCGGATGTCCGACAGCACGAGCCGGATCACGACTCCTCCCCGCCCGCTTCGTCCGCCGACTGCGCCGCGAGGACGGCGTCGCCCACCGCGCGGGAGTCGCCACCGGGGATGACGGCGTGTACCCGCCCGGACCCCATCACCACGACCTGATCGGCCCGCGCGGCCGCATGAGGGTCGTGGGTGACCATGAGCACCGTGCTCCCCTGCGCGGGAAGCGCCTGCAGCCAGTCGAGCACCACATGACCCGACTTGAGGTCGAGCGCACCCGTCGGCTCGTCGGCGAAGACGATCCGCGGCTGGTTCGCCACCACCCGGGCCACCGCGACGCGCTGGCGCTCGCCACCGGAGAGGCGGTCGGGGCGTCGCCGCGCGTGCTTGGCGATGCCGAGCCGCGCCATGGCGTCCTCGACCCGCGCCCTGGGCACCCGGCGGCCGGCGAGCCGCGCCGGCAGGGCGATGTTGTCCTCGACCGTCAGCGAGCTGACGAGGTTGTACTCCTGGAAGACGAAGCCGATGTTCTCGCTGCGGAACGCGGCCTGCTTGCGGGGGCTGAGTGAGCGGACGTCCGTCCCGAGGATCTCGACGGACCCCGCGGTCGCCCGCTCCAGCCCGGCCGTGCAGAGCAGGAGCGTCGACTTGCCCGAACCGGAGGGGCCGACGACGGCGGTCAGCCGGCCTTCGGGAATCTCCAGGTCGATGTCGTGCAGGACGCGCGTCGTCTCGCCCCGGCGGCCGGGAATGGGGAATTCCGTCCGAAGGCCGCGCAAACGAATGCACGGCACGGGAGCGGTAGTGGAAACTGGCATGAATCAAGGAAAGCAGGGCCGGGCAGTGGAGTGCACGGGCGCCTGCAATGCTATTGGAGGTAGACTTGGATCTACCGCCTGACCGATCCGAACTGTGCGAAAATGTTGATCATGGCGCAGATTCGTGTTGCCCGGAGGCTGCTGACCGAATTCGTCGCAGTGGCCGCCTTTCCGATTCTCCTGATTTCCGTTCTCGCTGCGCCGGTCTCGGTTCCGGTGGTGGCCGAACTGGACCGCGCCAGGGCGCAGTGGTGCGGAGTCCGGACGATGCCGCTGCGACCCGCCGGCCGCAGCTGGCCGCAGTGGGTGGCCGGTCGGCTGCGGACACGGTCGGTGTGGAGGACCGACCTCCCCGTGTTCGTCACCGCCACGCTCCTGTCCGCGCTCTCGCTGTTGGTGGGCTTCTTCGGATTCTTCGGCGCTCTGGCGCTGGTTTTCTCCCCCGTCCTCTGGGGTTTCGGCATCGCCGCGAAAGTCGGCCCGTTCACCCCGGCCGCCCTGTGGGAAACCCTCGTGGCGGTGCCCGCGGGAATCGCCCTCGGTGCGGTCACCGTGGGCGCGCTGGCCGGCATCTCCCTGCTCCGCGACCTGCTCCTGCGGGCCTTCTCGGGGAGCCGGAACCCCGACCTGCTCGCGAAACTGGAGGAAGTCCGCGCCAGCCGGGCCTCGCTGACGGCGGCCTTCGAGAACGAGCGCCGGCGCATCGAGCGTGACCTGCACGACGGCGCCCAACAGGAACTCGTCGCCCTCGTCATGCGCCTGGGAATCCTGGAAGCCGCAGCGACGGCCACCGACCAGGAACGGATCGTCCAGCTGGCCCGCCAGGCCCAGGCCCAGGCGGAGCGCGCGCTCGAACGGCTGAGGGAGACGGTGCGCGACATCCACCCCAGCGAACTGAGCGATCTCGGCCTCATCGCCGCCGTCCGGGAACTGGTGGCCAGATCACCGTTGCAGGTCGAACTGACCAGCACCGGTACGGACGCCTGGCTCTCCTCGACGATCGCCACGGCCGTGTACTTCACGGTCTCCGAAGCCCTGACGAACATCGCCAAGCACGCGGGCGTCGGGAGCGCCCGGATCGAGATGCGGTGCACCGAGAGCGGCGTCCGCGTCCGGGTGGGCGACGACGGCGCCGGCGGCGCGCGGATCAGCACCGGATCCGGGCTCTCCGGGCTGCGTGAGCGGATGCGAAGCGTCGGTGGGAACCTCGAAATCATCAGCCCGCCGGGCGGCGGAACGGAGGTCGTGGCATCCGCCCCGGCCCAACCCCCGTGGTGACGGAATTCGACAGGGAAAAGCGATGGGAAATCGATTGTGAGAATCATCCTGGCGGACGACAGTCTGCTGATACGCGCCGGAATCCGGGAGATCCTGGTTTCCAGTGCCCACGACGTGATCCGCGAATGCGAGGACGCCGACGAACTGGTCGCCGCTGTCGACGACCTCGCCGCCGCCGGAGCCGCCCCCGACCTGGTGATCACGGATGTTCGCATGCCGCCCGGGAACACCGACGACGGACTCCGGGCCGCGATCGACATTCGGTCGCGGCACCAGGACCTGCCGGTACTGGTCCTCTCCGCCTACGTCACGGGCCCGTACGTGCGCGAACTCCTGAACGGCCCGGGCGCCGACGGGGCAGTCGGCTACCTGCTCAAGGAGAAGGTGGGCAGAGTGGCGGACTTCCTGCGGGCCGTCGAGACGGTCTCCGGCGGCGGAGTGGTGATCGACCCCGAGGTGGTTCGCCACGTCACCCGCGCCGACCCGCCGCGGGGCCCGCTCGCCCGGCTCACGGCCCGCGAACAGGAGGTGCTCGCTCTCATGGCCGAAGGCCGCTCCAACGCGGAGATCGCGGCAGAGCTGTTCCTCTCGGGCGCCGCCGTGGCCAAACACGTGGGGAACGTCTTCCTGAAACTCGGCATGCCCTCCGGCGAGGACAACCGCCGGGTGAAGGCCATCCTGACCTGGTTCGAATACAACTAGGACTTCAACGCCGTTGCGTTTACCGGCGGCGGCGTGATGCAAGTCCGTCTTCCATGACGTGGATCTCGACAGAAAGGGCGTGGGTCTGGGTGGTTTGCGGGTGTTTTCCTGCGTTCGGCCCGTACTTGCTCGTTGGGTTCTTGCGGCTGCGGGCCTTGACGCGCTGGCGCCGCGCGGTGGGCAGAAGGTTGTCCAGGACCATCCGGCCGATCGGTCCGAGCAAGGAGTCGGGTCCGGCGGCGTGTATGCCGGTGGCGGTGGTGACCTGATCGGCGGCATTGCCCGCTCCACCTTCACCCTCAATGGCCATATTAAATGATTTCTATTGAGAATACCTCACACCCCATATTCCCCTTCCGTCACTACACACTCAATCACCCCTCACAGGTAGCGGAATTTCACCGAAGCACTCGACACCGTTCTTCGGATGTGGGACAGTCAATTTGAACCACCTGGTTTTGAGGAGCACAAGTTGCCCGTTTCCAGGAGATTGATCTCGCCCGATGGACACATCTGGGAAACCGACGAAATCACGGCCCACGTATTCGCCGCCACCGAACTCCTCGCACACCGTGGCGTCGAACCCGGTACGCGGGTGATGATGAGCGGGGCCAATTCCCCGGAATGGGTCGTCGCTCTGCTCGCGCTCATTCACCTCGACGCCTCGGTGGTCCTGGCCGATCATCGCGCCACCCCGTCACAGCGGTCGAAGATCCGCGCCCAGGCGCGCGTGGTGCTCGAAATCAGCGACGGTACGGGCCGCACCGCGGCGCCGCGCCCCGCTTCGAACACCGCGGCCGTGCCCGATGTCGCGAGCTGGGCACGGCGCCAGGACGCCGCGATCTCCTGGTCGTCGGGTACGACCGGCAGCCCCAAAGGCATCGTCCGCTCCGGCCGTTCGATTCTGGACAACCTCGCGCTCAGTGCGGAACGCATGGGGTACCGGCCCGACGACGTCTTCCTGCCCATCCTGCCGTACTCCCACCAGTACGGTCTGTCCCTGGTCCTCTGCTGGTGGCTGGGCGGAGGCACTCTCGTGGTCTACGGGCCGACCACGCGCCTGGACCGTGCGCTCGCGGTCGGCGTCGACCACGGCCTCTCCATCGTCGACGGAGCCCCGTCGACCTACTACAGCCTGCTCAACGTGCTCGACCGCCGCCCCGCCCTCGTGACCGCACTGGAGACGGTACGAGCCTGGTGCGTGGGCGGCGCGCCGCTGGGGAGCAACCTGGCGGCCCGGTTCCACGCCCGCACGGGCCGGCACCTGCTCGACGGCTACGGAGCGACCGAGGCCGGAAACATCGCGCTGGCGCCCCCGACCGATCCGGTCGGGTGCGGCACGCCGCTGCCCGGTGTGGTCGTCGAAGTCCACGACGACCACTGCAGGCAGCTTCC
>NZ_JBHWIR010000089.1:0-30925 GCF_042731835.1 Kitasatospora sp. NPDC059817
GGGGGGGGGGGGGGGGGGCGCGGGGGCGGGGGGGGGGCGCGGGGGGGCGGGGGGGGGGGCCCCCCCCCCCCGGCAGGTGGGCGAGTTGCAGCGGCGGCTGGCCGGCCAGGAAGCCGAGGCGGTGCGGCTGGCGAAGGAGGAGCTGCCGAGGCTGGTGGCCCGGGCCCGGTACGGCGCGTCGATGGACAGCCTGGCCCGGTCGTACCAGGTGCGCGATCCGCTGGCCGCGCCGAAGTTCCGGGGCGCGCTGGAGTCGGTGGTGCGCGGGATCATCGTCGCCGTCGACGACGAGGTGAACCGGCGCGACTCCGCCGAGCGGGCCTTCGTCAACATCGCCCGCCGGGTGCAGGCGATCATCCACCGGCAGGCCAAGGACCTGCGCGAGATGGAGGACCGGCACGGCAACGACCCGGCGGTCTTCGACGACCTGCTGCGCCTGGACCACGGCAACGCGCTGACCGGCCGCCTCGCCGACAGCATCGCCGTCCTGTCCGGCGCCCGCCCCGGCCGTCAGTGGACCAGGCCGGTGGCGCTCTACAGCGTGCTGCGCGGCGGCATGTCGCGCATCCTGGAGTACCAGCGGGTGGACCTGCACCCGGTGGCCCAGGTGTCGGTGATCGGACCGGCCGTCGAGCCGCTGATCCACGCCGTCTCCGAACTGCTCGACAACGCCACCCGCTACTCGCCGCCGCACACCCATGTGCACCTGAGTGCCGCCGAGGTGCAGAGCGGCATAGCGATCGAGATCGAGGACGGCGGCCTCGGCCTGACCGACGAGGCCCGGATCCGCGCCGAGCGCAGTCTGCGCGAGGCCCAGGTCTCCAAGGACCTGGACGACCTCACCGAGTCGCCCCGGCTGGGCTTCGCGGTGGTCGGCCGGCTGTGCCAGGCGTACGGCTTCCAGATCTCGCTGCGCCGCTCCGCCTACGGCGGCGTCCGGGTCGTGCTGGTGGTGCCGCAGGAGTTGGTCACCACCGCGCCCCCGACCGGCCGGGCGCACGGGATCGGCGCGTTCTCCGGCCCCCGGCCGCTCCCGGCGAACCCGCCCAAGTCGGCGGCCCCGTCGCGGCCGTGGGGGGCGCGGGCGGCGACGACCGGCGTGGCGGGGCCGTCCGCCGGACCGTCCTTCGGGGCGTCCGGTCCGTGGGCGCCGAGCGGGCCGGGCCCGGGGGACGACGAGGTGGTGGTGACCGAGCGCACCGCGAACGGCCTGCCGCAGCGGCGGCGGCGCCCGCCGACCCCTCCTGCGGGCTACCCCGGCTCGGCCCGGACCGCCGGACAGTACGGCAACCCGGCCGCGGGGCCCGCCGCGGGCCCCGCCCCGGGGACGGGAGGGCGTCACGCCAAGGAGCCGGTGCAGCCCGGCCTCTGGCTGGAGGCGTTCACCGAGGGGATCAACGGCCATGGGCCGGCCGCGAGTTCGGCCGGTCAGACCAGTGAAGAGACGGCAGGGAAGGGCGAGCAGTGATTCCGCACCGCAGCAACATGGACTGGATCCTCAAGGACCTCGCGGACAGCGTGCCGTACATCCGCCACATCGTCGTACTCTCCGGCGACGGCCTCCGGATCGCTCAGCACGGCACCGATCCGGACACCGCCGACCGGCTCGCCGCCGCCTGCGCCGGGCTGCAGAGCCTGGCCGCGGCGGTGGGGCAGGAGTTCCCGCACGGCGACGGCTCGATGCGGCTGGTGGTGATCGAGGTGGACGGCGGCTTCTTCTACCTGATGGCGGCCGCCTCCCGCGCGTACCTCGCGGTACTCGCCGACGAGGGGGTCGACGCCGGACTGGTGGGCCAGCAGATGCGCGACCTGGTCGCCCGGATCGGCGAGCACCTGGCCACTCCCCCGCGCAACCCCGAGGTGGTCGCGTGAACCGGCCGGAGCGGCGGGCGGTGCGCCGTCCCGGTCGCGACCGGGAGCGGGACCGCGACAGGGACCGCGACCGCCTGACCCGGCACCGCGGAGCGGGCACATGAACGAGCACAGCGAGGCGGGCACATGACGACGGCCGACCAGAACGGGTGGGACGGCCCCGACCCCGCCCGCCTGTACGTGATCACCCGCGGCCGCAGCGGCCCGGCCGGACCGGGCGTCTTCGACCTGGTCACCCTGATCGTCTCCCGCGCGGAGCCGACGCCCACCATGCAGCCCGAGCACGCGGCCATCCTGCGGCTGTGCCGCTCGCCGCTCTCGGTGGCGGAGGTCTCCGCCTACCTCGAACTGCCCACCAGCGTCGTCACCGTGCTGCTGGCGGACCTGCTCGACGACGGGCGGATCGAGGCCCGCGCCGCCGTCCCCAAGGCGGAACTTCCCGACCGTGCCCTGTTGGAGGCGGTGATCCATGGACTTCAAAGGCTCTGACACGGTGGTCGGGCCGGCCGCCTCGGACCTGCTGCCGGACTCCGTCGCGATGGCGGTCAAGGTGGTGATCGTGGGCGGCTTCGGCGTCGGCAAGACGACGCTGGTCGGCTCGGTCAGCGAGATCCGCCCGCTGACCACCGAGGAGACCATGACCCAGGCCGGGGTCGGCGTGGACGACCCCACCGGGGTCGAACGCAAGACCTCCACCACGGTGGCGATGGACTTCGGCCGGATCAGCATCAGCGACCAGCTCGTGCTGTACGTGTTCGGCACCCCCGGGCAGGAGCGGTTCTGGTTCCTCTGGAACGGCCTGTTCGAGGGCGCCCTGGGCGCGGTGGTGCTGGTGGACACCCGCCGGCTGGAGGTCAGCTTCGAGGTGATCGGGCGGCTGGAGGACCGCGGCGTGCCCTTCGTGGTGGCCGTCAACGACTTCCCGGAGGCGCCGGCGCACCCGGTCGACGAGTTGCGGGCCGCCCTCGACCTGCCGCCCGAGGTGCCGATCGTGGCCTGCGACGCGCGCAGCCGCGAGTCCAGCCGGGACACCCTGATGACCCTGATGCGGTACCTGTACGAGCTCGCGGCTCCGACCGCCCGCTGACGACCGCCCGCTGACCGGGCCGGCCATGCCCGCCCGCGCGCCCCGCCTGCCGAACCCCCCGTCCGCACCGCCGACCCCACCCGACCCCGGAGAGCCCGTGAGCACCCCGTTCCCCGACGATGCCGCCCCCACCCCGCCGCCCGGCTGCCCGGCCCACGGGCACGCCCTCGAACCGTTCGGCCCCGGCGGCGTCCGGCGCCTGTACGGGCCGGAGGCCGAGGCCGACCCGGCGGGCCTGTACGAGAAGCTGCGCGCCGAGCACGGCGAGGTGGCCCCGGTCCTGCTGCACGGGGACCTCCCGGCCTGGCTGATCCTCGGCCACGGCGCGAACATCACCGCGATGCGCTCGCCGTCCCTGTTCTCCCGCGACTCCCGCCTCTGGTCGGCGTTCCGCGACGGCGACGTCCCGATGGACTCCCCGCTGATGCCGGTGATCGCCTGGCAGCCGCTGTGCGTGTTCGCGGACGGCGAGGAACACCGGCGGCTGCGCGGCGCCGTGCTGGACGGCCTGAACCGCTTCGACCGGCGCGGCGTGCGCCGCCACGTCCGGCGGTTCACCACCGAGCTGGTGCAGGTGGTCGGGCAGACCGGCCGGGCCGAGCTGGTCACCCAGTTCGCCGAGCACCTGCCGATGCTCGTCATGACCCAGCTGCTCGGCATGCCCGACGAGTACGGACCGCAGCTGGTGAACGCCGCCCGGGACCTGATGAAGGGCACCGAGACGGCCATCGCCAGCAACGAGTACGTGGTGGCGAGCCTGCGCCGGACGATGGCCGCCAAGCGCGAGGACCCGGGCGGCGACCTGGTCACCTGGCTGCTGGAGCACCCGGCCGGGCTGACCGACGACGAGGTGATGGAGCACCTGCGAGTGGTGCTGCTCGCCGCGAACGAGACCACCGTCAACCTGATCGCGGACACCCTGAAGATGGTGCTCACCGACCCCCGGTTCCGCGCCCACCTGTCCGGCGGTCAGATGACCCTGGGCGAGGCGCTGGACCAGGTGCTGTGGGACTCCCCGCCGATGTCGCTGGTGGCCGGCCGCTGGGCGACCGTCGACACCGAACTGGGCGGGCAGCAGATCAGGGCCGGTGACCTGCTGCTGCTCGGACTCGCGGCCGGCAACGTCGACCCGGTCGTCCGGCCCGACCTGGCCACCCCGCTGTACGGCAACCGCTCCCACCTCTCCTTCGGCGCCGGCCCGCACGAGTGCCCCGGCCAGGACATCGGGCGCTCCGTCGCCGAGGCCGGGATCGACATCCTGCTGACCCTCCTGCCGGACCTTCGGCTCGCCGTGCCGGAGGAGGAGCTGACCTGGACCTCCGCCTGGATCTCCCGGCACCTGGTGGAGCTGCCGGTGGAGTTCACCCCGCGCGAGATCGAGCCGCACCCCGACTCCAAGCCGGTCGACGCCCCGGACCCGGCGGCCGTCACCGCACCCGAACCCGCGCCGACGGAAGCGGTGAAAAAGGCGGAGGCGGTGGAGAAGGCGGAGGCACCGGCCGCCGTCCGGATCCCGGCGCAACGGCGCAGCTGGTGGCGGACGTTGACCGGCCTGTTCCAGCGCTGACGAACCGTCGCTAGTGGCGGTCGGTGCGGGGCCGCTGCAGGGTGAAGGTGTCGACCGGGGTGAGGTCCCCGTGCGGGCCGTCGAAGGTGTAGTACGTCACCCGCATCCTGGTCAGACCGCCGCGCCGGTCGCCGGGGTCGACGTCGAAGGCCGCGAAGCCGTGGGTGTGCTGCCGGTCCTGGACGGCGGCCCACGGGGCGTCCTCGGTCAGCCACACGGACTGCCGGTACGGGGCCGGCGGGCGCGGCGCGTCCTCCAGGGCGACGACCACCCGGCCCTTGGGCTCCCCGAACAGGTCGTCCTGGGTGGTGGCGGCGTTGCCGCCGGCGCCGATGACCATGTGGACGGTGCCGCGGCTGGTGTCGACCGTGTGCAGGTCGGTACCGGACGGCACCGGGGTGCGGGTGTCGTTGGGCAGGGTCCCGCGGACGGGGTGGGAGCGCTCGTAGTAGTGCTCGTGGCCGCTGACCACCAGGTCGACCCCGTAGGCGTCGAACAGCGGGCCCCAGGCCTCGCGGATGCCGAGGTCGCTGCCGGCGCCGTGCTGTGAGCTGGAGATCATCGGGTGGTGCATGCAGACCACGATCCAGTCGATCGCCCGGCTGCTCCGCGCCGACCGCAACTCGCGCTCCAGCCAGCGCTGCTGGGCCCCGCCGGAGTAGCCGCGCAGATAGTGGTCGCCGCTGTCCTGGATGGCCACGTCGTCGTTGGCCAGGCTGATGAAGCGCACCGAGCCGACCGTGAAGGCGTACCACATGCCCCGGGTCTCCGCGTCGTCGGCGGCCGCGGAGTCGGGCAGTTCGAAGTAGGTCTGGTAGCCGAGGGCGCCGATCGGGCCGTTGCCGGCCTCGTTCTCGCCGTTGCCGGCGCAGGGCATCCAGGGGCGCAGCCGGGCCGAGCGGCTGTTGTTGATGAACCAGTCGGCCCAGGTCAGCGTGCGGCTCTGGCCGTGCCGGCCGCTGTAGGAGGCGTAGCAGAGGTCTCCGTTGACCAGGTTGAACAGCGGGCCGACGCGTTCGACGGCGGCGACGATGTCGGCGGAGTGCGGGGTGCCGACCTGGCTGCTGGTGAACACCGGGTACTTGCCGAGCGGTGACGGCATGCCGTCGGGGAAGACCACCTGGCGGCGGAGGTTGGGGGTGGCCTGGTCCCCGAAGCTGGTGAAGGTGAAGGGCGCGCGGCCGCGCGGGGCGGTGGTGAAGGAGCCCGGCTCGGGGCTCGCACCGTCGTGGCCGGCGGTGTAGAGGTACGTGGTGGCGGGGCGCAGGCCGGTGAGGCGGGCGTGGTGGACGTACACCTCCTCCTTGCCGAGGGCGTCCCGGTAGGTGCGGGTCTGCGCCTCGACGACCCGGCCGAGGCCGCCGTCCGGTGAGCCGAGCCGGACCTGCGGGCGGCGCACGGACTGCGGGGTGATCCAGGAGACCGTCATGTCGGCGGACGGGTCGGTGCCGAACTGCAGGTGCAGCCCGCTCACGCTGGGCGCCCCGGTCCGGTGCGGGGTGGACTGGAGCAGCGGGCCCGCGGCGGGCCCCGCCGCCTCCTGGCCTGTCTCCGGGCTTGCCTCCGGGCTTGCCTCCGGGCCTGTCTCCGGGTCCGCCGCCGCGGCCGGTTGGGCGGCCGCACCGCCCGCGACCAGCGCGGCGCCGGCCGCGGATGTGCCCTTGAGGATGGACCTGCGTGCGATCGTCATGGAGCTCCGCCTGCCGAGTGGGGGTGTCGACCCGGAGCACTGTACAGACATGTGCATGCAGAAACGATCGATATGACGGACGGTCACCACCGGTACGACGGAGGGCATGCGTCGGCCCCGGCGGGGGTCGGGGGCTCCGCCGGGGCCGGGCGCAGGGAGTCGAGCTCAGGGGGTCGGGCGCAGGGCCCGGGGGTCAGGCGCCGAGAATCAGGCGCCGGGGATCAGGGGCACTGCTTCCAGGCGAGGTGGTAGACGGTGTTGATGCTGCCGTCCGTCGAGTCCATGGTCATGAAGCTGGTGGTGCTGTTCGGGTCCGAGCTGCCGGCGCCGACCCGCAGTTCGGTGTTGATGTTGAAGTTGCGCTCCTCGCCGCAGGGGGCGAAGACCAGGGCGGCGACGTCGACGGTGTCGGTCGCCTGCCAGTTGTCGTCCTTGGGGCCGTTGAAGTGGTGGCTCAGCTGGGCGGTCGCGGGGTCGCCCTGGAAGTAGTAGCTGGCCTGCTGGGTGCCGCTCGCACCCTTCTCCAGGTGGGCGAAGCCGCGGTAGTCGGCGGAGGCGATCGCGTAGGTGAAGCCCTGGGGAACGTGCACCCGCAGGTTGAGCTGACAGTTCTTCCGGAAGTCGGTCGGCTTCGAGCCGACCCCCACCTGGGCGAGGTAGCTGCTGTAGGTCACGGTGAAGGCGGTGTTGTCCGGGGAGACGGCCACGGCGGCCGTCCCCGCCGGGCAGCCGGAGCCGTTGACGGTCGCGACGTCGATGACGATCCGATCCGGCGGCGTCGGGAGCGCGCCGGCGCCGAGGGCCGGCGAGGCGAACAGGGTTGCGGCGATTCCGGTCGTGGCCAGTACACGGAGCAGCATGGGCTTCCCCTTCGATCGTCCACGGAGCCGGGGCCGGCGCGGTCACGTTCCGAGTGCGGTGACAGTCCGAGCGCGTTGGCGCTTCGAGCGCGACCCCGAAGTTGACATGGCTATGTCACCACACTCAGGGCATCCGCGTACAGGGGGTGACGCGCCTCCCGGGTGACCTGCGGGCGTGGGTCCGGCGGTCCGTCGACGGGGCCTCGCATAGTCGGATGGCCAGTCACACCTTCCGATCGTGAGACGAGCCGACGATGTTGCTGCCCCACCGCCGGACCGCCACCGCGGCCCTCGCCCTGTTCCTCGCCCTCCCGGGCTGCGGCGCCCCGGACACCGCCCCGCCGCCCGCCGCCACGGCGACGCCCACCGCAACCGGGCCGCGACCGTTCACCCTGGTCGCCACCGGGGACGTCCTGCCGCACACCGAGATCATCCAGCAGGCCAAGGAGGACGCCGGCGGGAGCGGATACGACTTCACCGCCATGCTCGCCGGCATCAAACCACTGGCCAGCGGCGCCGACCTGGCCATCTGCCACATGGAGACGGTCTACGGCGCCGACGGCGGACCGTACACCGGCTACCCGACCTTCAAGTCCCCGCCGCACGTCGCCCGGGCCCTCAAGGACACGGGCTACGCCTCCTGCGACACCGCCTCCAACCACACCCTCGACGACGGCCCCGCCGGGATCAGACGCACCCTCGACGCCATGGACGCCGTCGGCCTCGCCCACACCGGCTCCGCCCGGACGGCCGACGAGGCCGGCCGGCCCGCCCTGCTCCGGGCCGGCGGCGCCACCGTCGCCCACCTCGCCTACACCTACGGGACCAATGACATCGCGCCGCCCGAGGGCCAGCCCTGGGCGGTCAACCTGATCGACCGGGACCGGATCCTCGCCGACGCGCGCGCCGCCCGGGCGGACGGCGCGGACCTCGTGGTGGTCAGCGTCCACTGGGGCACCGAGTGGCAGGACGCGCCGAACGAGCAGCAGCTCACCCTCGCCCGCGAGTTGGCCGTCGAACCGGCGCCCGGACAACCCGACATCGACCTGATCCTCGGCACCCACGCCCACATCCCGCAGGCCTACGAGAAGATCGGCGACACCTGGACGGTCTA
The DNA here is from genome assembly GCF_042731835.1 of Kitasatospora sp. NPDC059817. Taxonomy (NCBI): domain Bacteria; kingdom Bacillati; phylum Actinomycetota; class Actinomycetes; order Kitasatosporales; family Streptomycetaceae; genus Kitasatospora; species Kitasatospora sp. NPDC059817. Next base: position 8,191 of record NZ_JBHWIR010000089.1, read on the forward strand.
CGGCCTCGGCGACCAGCTCGCCGGACACATGTTCACCTACGACGGCGCCGAGGACCCACGCGGCAACTGGAGCTCCCTCGCCCGTTTCACCGTCACCCCGCCTGCCCGGCCGGGGCTGCGCTGGACGGTGAGCCGCGCCGAGTTCGTCCCGCAGATCACCGACCTCGGGCCGCCCTACCGGGTGCTCGACCTGCGCGAGGCCGTCCGCCGCAACCCCGGCCGCGCCGACTACGCCCGCGCCCTGGAGCACATCCGCTCGGTGGTGCTCAGCCGGGACGCGGGCGCGGCGGGGCTCACCATGGCGCCGTTAAGCCGTTAAGCCGTAGGGCAGTTAAGCCGTTGGGCAGTTAAGCCGCAAGGCCGTTACGGCTTGCGGCCCAGCCCCGCGTAGGCCGCCACCTCGTGGTCGCCGAGCACCGGGCCCTCGCCCAGCTCCGGGTGCCAGCGGTTGATCAGCACCACGCCCGGGTCGTCCAGTTCCAGCCCGGCGAAGAAGCGCTCGACGCCCGCGCGGGGGCGCAGGTGGTTCTCGATTCCGGCCTCCGAGTAGCGGCGGGAGCCGATCGCGACCAGGTCTGGAATCGAGTCGGCGGTGCCGGCGGTCAGCGCGAGGAAGCTGCCGGAGGGCAGGGCGTCGACCAGCGTGCGGACCGGCGGGTGCGCGGCCTCGTCGGAGAGGAAGTGCACGATGTTGATCAGCGTCAGCGCGATCGGCCGGTCGAGGTCCAGGGTGGCGGCCACCGCGGGATCGGCGAGGAACCTCCCCGGCTCGCGCAGGTCGCCCTCGACGTAGGCGGTGCGGCCCTCGGGGGTGCTGGTGAGCAGCGCGCGCGAGTGGGCGAGCACGATCGGGTCGTTGTCGACGTACACCACCCGGCAGGACGGGTCGACGGCCTGGACGACCTCGTGCAGGTTGGGCGTGGTGGGGATGCCGGTGCCGACGTCCAGGAACTGGCGGACGCCGTGCACCTCGACCAGCCGGCGGACCATCCGGTGCATCACCGCGCGGGCCTCGACGGTGGCGGCGCGCGAGCCGGGCCACTCCCCGAGGATGCGGTCGCCGACCTCGCGGTCCACCGGGAAGTTGGTCTTGCCGCCGAGCAGGTAGTCGTAGACCCGGGCCGGGTGCGCGCGGTCGGTGCGCAGGTCCACCTGCGGCGCCTCCTCGAACCGGACCCCGGTCAGCCAGCCGTCCGGACCGCTGTTCTCCATGTCTTGCCCTTCCGCACGTTCGTTCCCGTCCCACTCAACCACAGGAGGTGATCGAACGTCAGCCGCTTTGGGACGGTACCCGACCGCTGCGCGCCTTGACCGCCGGAGCCCCCACGGCGGCGACGAAGGACGGCACCCGCAGGGCGGTGACGAGGCCGAGCGCCGGGCCCAGCGTGCAGAGGGTGACGTAGCCGGGGATCAGGCCGAGCCGGTGGTGGTCGTGCAGCCACTCGGCGAGCAGCGGGAAGGAGCCGCCGAACGCGGCGATGGTGGCCGCGTTGACCACGCCGAGGCCGAGGGCGCGGACCTCCGTCGGGAACAGCAGGCCGGTGAAGACGTTGAGCGTCCCGAGCACCGTCGCCACCAGCATCCCCAGCAGCACGGCGACGAGCTGGAACGGCAGCCAGCCCTGCCGCAGCCCGATCAGCAGGACCGGGACCAGCAGCACCGGCAGCGCGAACCCGGCCCGGGCCACCGGCAGCAGGCCGAAGCGGTCGGCGGCGGCGCCGCTGAGCAGCATGGTGGCCAGCACCACCGCGAGCACCACGGTCATGAAGGAGGTCGCCTCCTCCCGGTCGACCACCCCGTAGGCGGCGGCGTACTGCGGCAGGTAGACCAGGGCGAAGTAGTAACCGACCGTCCCGCCCAGGGTGTTGAGGAAGACGGTGAGCACCGCCCAGCGGTGCTCGCGCAGCACCCGCAGGAACGGCGGGCGGGCACCCGTCGACTCCGCCCGGGCGCGGCGGAACTCCGCGCTCTCCGGGGCCGCCCGGCGCACCCAGACGGCGGCCAGCCCGAGCAGCGCCGCGACCACGAAGGCCCAGCGCCAACCACCGTTGGTCACACCGGACTTGCCGAGGGTGTGCAGCAGCAGCGCGAGCACCCCGTAGGAGAGCAGCGAGCCGACGATGATCCCGCCGTAGGAGACCGAGCTGAACGCGAAGCGGTGCCGGGGCGGGGCCGTCTCGGTCACGTACGCGGCGACGCTGGGCGCCTCCCCGCCGAAGGCCAGCCCCTGCACCACCCGTGCGGCGACGGCCAGGACCGCCGCCCAGGCGCCGATCGTCCGCTGGTCCGGCAGCACGGCGATGCCGAGGCTGGCGGCGGCGATCACGGACATGCCGAGGGTCAGGGCGAAGCGCCGCCCCCGGGTGTCGCTGAGCCGCCCGATCAGGTACGAGCCGACCGGCCGGGCGACGAACCCGACCGCGAAGGTCGCGTACGCCCCGAGCAGGCCGCTGACCCCGCCCTTGCCGTGCCCGAAGAGGTCCGCCGCGAAGTACGGGGCGAGGACGGCGTAGATGTTCCAGTCGAAGGACTCGACCACCGAGCCCACCGTGGCGGCGGCCAACTCCCGTCGCCTCCGGCCGGCTTGCGGCTCCTCGGGCGGCGGGGTGGTTCCGGTCCGATCTGTCATGGCCTCAGCATGGCACCGATCGGGGTGCCGCGGTATCGGACGCGGCGAGGTCCGCCGCCCCCGGCGGGCCGGCGCTACCGGCCGGGGTGGTGCTACCGGCCGGGGTGGTGGACGAAGCGGTAGGTCTCGCGGTCCAGTTCGGTGACCTCCACGCCGATCGCGGCGGGCACGTCGAGGCGGGCCTGAAGCGCGGCGAGCACCCGGGCCGTCAGCTCGGCGCGCTGCGCAGTGCTGCGGCCGGCCAGGATCTTGATCTCCACCAGCACCGCCGCGCGCCCGTCCGCCCCGTCGCCGACCACGTGGCGCCCGGCCGGGCGGAACAGCGTCTTGCAGTCCGCCACGGTGGTGTCGATCACCTCGGCGATCAGCCGGTGGACCTCCTCGGCGAAGCCCGCCTGGTCGAGGGCGAGGCCGGCGGAGTGGTCGACCAGGATCTGCGGCACGGAAACCTCCCGGGAGACGGAGCCCCCGTCGGGCCCCTCGGACAGTGCCGCGACGCTACCGCGCGCGGCCGCACGACCCTCGGGCAGGGCGCTCACCGAGGTGTGACACGGCGACGGCGCGGCGCTCCCGGGCCCCCGGTTGCGCCGGGGGTACCGGGAGCCCTGGAGCGTGAACAGCGTGGTCAGCAGCCAAAGTTGATCAGGCGGAAGGTCACGTAGTGGTCGCCGGTGTAGTAGTCCTCGCGGGTGCGCTGGCCGGTGACGACCCGGCGGGTGCCGCGGGTCGGCGAGCCAGGCGTCACCACGGTGTACTCGTGGTAGTAGCCGTAGGACTGGCTCGGCAGCACGCGCTCCTTGTTCTGGAACACCACGCCGTCCTGGCTGTACGGGAAGGGCCCGCCGGAGGCGATCAGGTTGAGCGTGGTGCGCGCCTGCGACGGCAGGGCGGACAGGCACACCGAGCCGCTCACCGCGGCGTGCGCCTCGGTGGCGACCGCGACGGGCGCGAGGGTCATCAGGGCGACGGCGGTGACGGCGGCGGCGCGGGACTTCCACGCGCGTAGAGTTCGGGTCATGACAACCAGCATGGCGACCGGCCCGGCCCGCCGAAAGCCCTGATCCAACTCTTCATCTCGGGTCAACTCGACGTATTCGCAACAGACTTGACCTGGAAAGCAGCCGGGCCAGGCTGAGGCCGGACACGCCTGCGCCACCGGGGCGTTCACCGCCCCGGTGGCGCGTCCGGCGTCTCGGCGTCAGCCCCGGGGCAGGGCCAGGGACTGAACGGCCGGCAGCTTGCGCCAGTCGCTGGAGACGATGCTGGCGTGCGCCCGGGCCAGTTGCTCGGTGCGGGCGCGGGCCTGCTCGGCCGTCGGGTCGGTGGCACTGATGGCGGGCGCCACGTTGTGCGCGTCCGTCATGACCAGCAGGTAGTGCGAGCGGTCGTACCACGCGGTGTCGACGCCGTTGAGGTACGTGGCGGCGTCGCCGTCGAAGACCACGAACCAGGGCCGGATCCCGGCGTCCGCGCCCGTGTACGCGCTGCGCGGGTCGCCGGTCTTGGCACCGTGCACGGCGGGGAACAGCTGGGCGTCGCCGATCCGGCCCGCGGCGGCGAGGTCGCGCAGGTGGCGGCCGTACTCGACATCGGTGTGCAGGGTGTCGAAGGGGTTGCTCTCCTCGACCGTCCCCGGGATCGCGTACAGCAGGACCTTTCCGGCCAGCGCCGCGCGGCTCGGCCAGTTGCCGGCCCGCACCGCCTCGTCCACGCCGGCGTACGAGCCGCCGCCCGGCTTGGCGAGCAGGTCGGCGGGGCGCAGCACGGCCGGGCCCAGGTGGGCGGCGATCAGCGTGTCCAGTTCCGTCGGCCCCATGCCGAGGTTGGCGGAGAAGCCCGCCTTCAGCTCCAGCTTGACGACCAGCGGGCCGGCGCCGGGGTGGGCGCCGAGCCAGACCCGGACGTCGTCGAGGCAGTTCTCCAGGTTCTTGTTGGCGCCGCCGCTGTAGAGCTGCGCCGGGGTGCTGGCGGCGGTGCAGTTGTTGGAGTTGCCGAGCGGGTTGGAGTGGCTGACCTTCCACTCCTTGGTGACGATGTCCGTCCAGATGTCCAGCTCGATCATCCCGGTGCCGGTGTCGAGCCCCTGGGCGAGGTACGGGTAGGCGGCCGGGTCGTAGGTGTTGTGCAGGCCGACGGTGGTGGCCGAGCCGAACGGCAGGTCCGCCGGGCCGCTCGCGGCCGCGTCCTGCGCCGCGTCGGCGGTCGCCGGTATCAGGGCCGCGGCAGCGGCGAGCAGGCCGGCCGCCAGGATGGCGGCGGCGGTGCGGCGTACGGTCACAGGTACTGTCCCCCCAAGTGCGGATGTGCCTCCGGCCGCCCCTCCCGGACGGTCGGACGAAGCATCGCCCACCAGGGCGAGCTTCGGGTGAAGAAGACACGACAATAGCGTGACGGCTGTACCGCTCCCGCCCGGGTTAGCGTGGGCCGTCCAGCAGGCGCGGCCCGGTCCGCGCCGGAGCACCGAGCACCGGAGGAACTCCCGTGTCCCTGGTCCGCGTCCACAACTTCTCGATCTCGCTCGACGGCTACGGAACGGGCGAGGGGCAGAGCCTCGACTCGCCGTTCGGCCACGCCGGCGACCGGCTGCACGGCTGGTTCTTCCAGACCCGGACCTTCCGGCGGATGCACGGCCGGGAGGGCGACACCGGCGGCGACACCGGTGTCGACGACGCGATGGCCCGCACCTGGAGCGACGGCATCGGCGCGGAGATCATGGGGCGCAACAAGTTCGGCCCGCAGCGCGGCCCGTGGCAGGACCACGAGTGGCAGGGCTGGTGGGGGCCGGAGCCGGTGTTCCGCACCCCGGTCTTCGTCCTCACCCACCACCCGCGCCCCACGCTGGAGATGGTGGGCGGGACGACCTTCCACTTCCTCGACGCCACGCCCGAGGAGGCACTGCGCCAGGCCCGGGAGGCCGCCGACGGGAAGGACGTCCGGATCGGCGGCGGCCCGAGCACCGTCCGGGCCTTCCTGGCGGCGGACCTGATCGACCACCTGCACCTGGTGGTGGTGCCGATCGTCCTCGGCCGCGGCGAGCGGCTCTGGGACGGGCTCGAAGGCCTGGAACAGCGCTTCCGCACCGAGGCGGTGACCAGTCCGAGCGGCGTCACCCACCTCACCTTCACCCGGCGGTGACCGGTCGGTAGCCGAAGGCGGTGGCCTCCCCGTACCTGCGGGGAGGCCACCGTCACACCCGGACCGGACGGACCCGGACCGTCAGACCTATCAGACCCGGTCGGCCGCGATCAGGACGTACTGGAAGGAACCGTCCCTGTAGGAGTTGATGAACGCCTCCTCGATGCCGGTGACCAGCGAGGAGGTGGCGCGCAGCTCCCAGTAGGGCAGGGTGGCGGGGGTCAGGTCGATGACGGCCTGCGGCACCAGCCGGTTGTCGGCCATGGCCCGCAGGTACTCCCGGCGGGAGTGGATGTTGCACTCGAAGTGCGCGTTGATCTGCGAGACCCACTTGGACGGCTGCCCGTAGGCGGGGTTCCAGCAGCCGGTGACGGTCACGTACCGGCCGCCGACGGCGAGGATCCGGGAGTGCTCGGCGAACAGGTCGTGCAGGTCGACGTACATGCTGGACTCGTTGTTCCACGAGCCCGCCACCTGGCCGGTCTCGAACGGCATGTCGAGCATGTTGCAGACCTGCGAGCGGACGAAGTCGCCGATGCCCAGCTCGCGGGCCCGGTTGTTGCCGAACTCGGCCTGCTTGGCGGAGAGCGTGACGCCCTGGACCCGGCAGCCGAAGCGCTGGTGGGCCATCACCATCGAGCCGCCGCGGCCGCAGCCGGCGTCCACCAGGGTGGCGTCGGACGGAACCGCGCCCAGATGGTCGAGGAGCAGCTCGGCCTGCGCGGACTCCAGGCGGTGCAGCTCGGTGATCACCTTCTTCTCGCGCTCGCTGTCGGCCGGGTCGCCGATGGCGGCCTGGTCGACGTCGCCGATGCCGTAGTGGTGGTGGTAGAGGCCGTCCACGTCGCCGAGGCGAAGGTTGACCGGCCGTGCCTCGTGGTCCCAGTAGCGTGCGATGTCGCCCTGGTAGGGAGTCGCCGGCCCGGGGATGGCGGCGTTGTCGGCGGGGGTGGTGATGTCGTCGGTCAGGGACATGCGTCAGCTCCTAGCGGGTGATCAACGGAAGAGGGATGGCTGCCGGAAACGGTGGTTACCAGAAGTCGGGCAGGGTGTAGCGGAAGGAGTTGGTCCGGTGCCAGAAGTGGTTGCCATCGACCCACGCGGACACACCGCGCAGGAACCGTACGAGGGTCGGGACGGGGCAGGCCGCGGCCAGCGCGGCCGCCTCGGCCTCGAAGGCGTGCATCAGGTCGTTGTGGACCTCGACCGCCTTGAGGTAGCCGTCCCGGTGCGAGCAGTCCTCGCGTTCGGCGATCACCACGGGCAGGTTCAGGTGCACTCCGGGAATGGACAGCTCCTTGGTGTACGAGTACAGGTCGTTGACGATGGTGGTGGCGTTGCCGGCCAGGGCGATCACGCGCTGCATGGCGGGTAGCGCGTGCAGTTCGGCCGGCAGCTCGTAGCCGCCGACGGTGTCCGTGATCGTCGGGCAGGGGCGGAAGTTGTTGAACTGGCGCATCGCCAGGTACTCCCACACCTGCGGGACGTGCTCGGTCTCGGCCCACGACGCCTCGGCGAGGTACCCGAGGTGCAGCCGCGCCATGTCGTGCCGGAACCGGTCCGCCTGGGAGGGCGTGGAGGCCCGGGTGAAGTACTCCATCGCGGAGCGGTACGCCCGGCGGGGGGCGTCCTCGTACAGCGAGGCCTCCCACTCCGGGTGGTACTCCGGCGTGGTGTGCAGCGGGTCGAGCGCGGTGTGCGCCAGTAGCAGGCGCCCGCCGAGGCCGACCGGTGAGCCGCCGTGGTCCTCGCAGTAGCAGTCGTCGACCGCGTTCTCGGCGACCATCAGGCGGGCGGCGAGCATCAGGTGGTCGACGCTGGGCGCGTCGGGGTGGCAGGCCACCATGTAGCGGCCGGTCGAGAAGCCGTCGAACTGCTTCTCCCAGTCCGGCGGGTACAGCTCGACCTCGTCCAGCGCCCAGGCCTTGATCCTGAGGCTCAGTTCCTCCACCCGCACCGGGTCGGGCTCGGCCACCGGGTGGTGGTAGAGGCCCGGGATGGCGTCGCCGGGCTTCGGCTTGGAACCACCCGGCTTGGAACCGCCCGGCTTCGAACCGCCCGGGGAGGGGCTGTCGGACGCGGGGACGCCGGGCACGGAGGTGTTGAGTGCGGGCGCGCTCGGGGCGGGGGCGCTCTGCGCCAGGTTCAGGCCCGCGGTGCCCAGGCCGCTCGGACCGCGCAGGATCCGCTCCATCGCCGAGGAGCTCATGACCCCACCGCCGCGGCGGCAGTGCGCTCGAAGGGTGTCCCCGCTCTGGTGCACAGGGGCATGGAGCCTCCTCTGACTCTGATGAAGGATCGCAAGATATGACGGCTCGTCACCTGGCCGACGGCGTGGGCGGTCTTCGAACGCGCCCCCGTCTCGCTCGGTTCACAACCGTAGGTGCGGGGGCCGGTTCGGAAACGTTCCGGACGATCTTCTACACCCGATCAGGTGAACGTAGGCCCGTATGGCGTTTGAAACGCCGCCTCCTCATGCATCGGTCCGCCGCGCCCGCCGGTGTAAGGGGGAGAAGAATGGCCACGACCCCGTGACGGAACGGGGCCAGGAAGGACGTACCAGCACATGGAGACCCAGGGCCGCAGCCGCACCGCACTGGTCGAGGACCTCATGGAGCGCTTCCCCGACGTGCCCCGGGAGGCCGTGATCAAGGAGGACCTGCTGCGCGGCGGCATGGCCTTCGACGAGTCCGCCCTCAGCGGCAGCACCGGCGCCGACGGGAGCGGCGAGGTCAAGCCGAAGTCGTACTTCATCTTCTCCTTCGACCACCGCACCCTGCCCGAACTCGGCGCGGCCGCGCTCAACCGCCCGCCGGAGGAGGTCGTGCTCACCGGCGGCCCGTACGGGCTGCGCCGCACCGTGGTGTCGGTGCGCGTCAACCCGGACTCGCCGTACCGGGTCGGCGCCGGGGAGGACGGCACGCTCGGCCTGTACCTCGACGGCGCGCGGATCGCCGACGTGGGCCTGCCCCCGATGCCCGACTACTACCGGCACACCCTGGCCAACGGGAAGTCGGTGATGGAGGTCGCCCCGACCATCCAGTGGGGCTACCTGATCTACCTGACGGTCTTCCGGGTCTGCCAGTACTTCGGCGCCAAGGAGGAGTGCCAGTACTGCGACATCAACCACAACTGGCGCCAGCACAAGGCCGCCGGCCGCCCCTACACCGGGGTCAAGCCGGTCGAGGAGGTGCTGGAGGCGCTGGAGCTCATCGACCGCCACGACACCGCCCGCGCCTCCCAGGCGTACACCCTCACCGGCGGCGCCATCACCTCGCAGGTCGGCGGCCGGGACGAGGCCGACTTCTACGGCCAGTACGCCAAGGCCATCGAGGAGCGCTTCCCCGGGCGCTGGATCGGCAAGGTCGTCGCCCAGGCCCTGCCGCGCGAGGACGTCCAGCGCTTCCACGACTACGGCGTGCGGATCTACCACCCCAACTTCGAGGTCTGGGACAAGCGGCTGTTCGAGCTGTACTGCCCCGGCAAGGAGCGCTACGTCGGCCGCGACGAGTGGCACCGGCGCATCCTCGACTCCACCGAGGTGTTCGGCCCGGAGAACGTGATCCCCAACTTCGTCGCCGGCGTCGAGATGGCGCAGCCCTTCGGCTTCACCACCGTCGACGAGGCCATCGCCTCCACCCGGGAGGGCCTGCGCTTCTTCATGTCCCACGGCGTGGTGCCCCGCTTCACCACCTGGTGCCCCGAACCCACCACTCCGCTCGGCAAGGCCAACCCCCAGGGCGCCCCGCTGGAGTACCACATCCGCCTGCTCCAGACCTACCGTGCCACCCTGGAGGAGTTCGGCCTCTCCTCCCCGCCCGGCTACGGCCCGGCCGGCCCCGGCAAGGCGGTCTTCTCGGTCAGCTCCTTCATGGACTCGCTGCCCGGCTGAGCCCCCGGCGCACGCCGCCCCCGGCCGACATGACGAGACGTCAGGATGATGCCGGGGGCCGTCGGACCACCGCGAGGAGGAGGCGGACCCCGCCGATCGGCGCGTAGGTGGGGGTACGAACAGCGTGTTAGCTTCCCGCCATGGGATTACGTGGGGCTCGTGGGGTGGCGGCGCGGTCGGCGATCGAGGGGATGCGGGAGCTCGCCGGGGAGGGGTTGACGACGCCGGAGGTGTTCCGGCGGGCGGACGAACTGCTGCGCCCGGTCCTGGAGTTCGACGCGGTGTGCTGGCACACGGCGGATCCGGCGACCGGTTTGGTGAACTCGGTGCAGAGCGAGGACCTCAGCCTGACGGCGTACGAGCACGCCGTCAGGCTGGAGGTCTGGGAGGACGACCTGGCGACCTTTCCGAAGATCCGGCGCAGCGGGGTGCAGGCGGAGACGCTGAGCCGGGCGACCAAGGGGCGCCCGCAGGAGAGCGTGCGGTTCCGGGAGCAGGTGGCGCCGGCCGGGTTCGGGGACGAGCTGCGGGCGGTGTTCGACGCGGCGGGCGGGATGTGGGGGTGCGCGGCGTTCATGCGGGCCCCGGACCGCGGCCCCTACCTGGGACGCCAGCGCGAGCTCGCCGGCGCCGCCGCCCGCCACCTGGGCAACGCGCTGCGGGCGTGCCACGTTCCGGCCGGCGCGCCGGACCAGGAGGGCGCGGGGCCTGCGGTCCTGCTGCTCGACCGGCGCAACCGGCTGCGGGCGATGTCCGGCCCGGCCGAGGACCTGCTCGCCCGGCTGGCCGACCCCACCCCCACCTCGCTCAGCGTCCCGACCTCCGTGGCGATGGCCGCCGAGCACGCCCGCCGGGCGGCGCACGGGCTGGCCGCGCCGCAGACACCGGTGCGGGTCCGCACCCGGGACGAGCGCTGGTACCTGCTGCACGGATCGGCGCTGCGCGGTGACGCGGCGGCCGACGAGGTGACGGTGGTGGCCACGCTCGCCTCGCCGGCCGAGGTGATGCCGCTCTACCTGGCCGCGTACGGGCTGACCGCCCGCGAGCAGGAGGTGGCACTGCTGCTGGTGCGCGGCAGCGACACCCGGGACGTGGCCCGGCTGCTCGCGATGACGCCGTACACGGTGCAGGACCACCTGAAGTCGGTGTTCACCAAGACCGGGGTGGGCAGCCGGCAGGAGCTGATCGCGCGGATCATGCTCGGCGGGGGGCGCTGCTGACCCGGGGCCCCGCGCCCCAGGCGCGCGCCCCGCCGTACGCCCCCAGGAATCTGGGATGGCCGCGACCCCGCCGCGAACGTGAAGATTTCCCCACGGGGGATTCACGTCATGCACATGACGGCTCGCAGTGCACCCATTTCCAGCGGAGGAGCACCCTCATGAGCTCGCGCACCCGGCGCACCGCCTTCACCTCAGGAGTCGCCGCGCTGGTCGCGGTGACCGGGCTCGGCCTCGGCGCCGCGCCCGCACACGCCGACACCACACCGCCGACCGCCACCTGTGACCCCGCCCGCGACTACCTGTGGGAGGACATCGCCTCCGCCCGGGTCGAACCGACCGTCACCGACTTCCTCGCGGTCGCGATCGCCCCCGGCACCACCGGCAGTTACACCAAGACCCTCAGCGAGGTCGACTCGGTGAGCACCACGATCAACACCAGCACCGAGGTGAGCGCCGAATTCAAGGCGATCTTCGCCAAGGTGAGCGTCAAGGTCGGCTTCTCCGTGGCCAACACCAAATCGACCACCCGCACCACCACCGTCACCGACACCGTGAACTTCAACAGCCCCGGCTACTACGGCCTCTACCGCGGCACCCGGAAGGTCACCGGCGAGTGGGTCCGCTACATCTGCGCCCGCAGCGGGAACACCGGCTACTGGATCAACACCAGCCCGAACGGCCCCGGCACCTTCACCACCTTCGACGTCCCGGAGCAGGGCACCGTCTCCTGCGCCTACCCGGAGCCGGCCGGCACCCTGCGCGCGGCCGCCCGGGCGCGACTCGTCTGCTGATGCCCAGGATCGCGGAAACGGCCCAACCCATTTGCTGCGAAAGCGAGTCCACCATGCCCGAACCGCACCCTCGACGCTCCCGGGCCCGACGCCCGCTGAACGTCCTCGGCACGGCGGCCGCCGTCGGCGCCCTGCTGTTCACCGCCTCCCCCGCCGCCCTGGCCGCCCCCACGTCGGCCACCGCACTCGCCGCGGACCCGGAGAGCGAGTACCCCTGCGACCCCGGCCTCTACCGCATCAACACCGCCGGGGCCGACCGGCCGCTGACCGTCGCCCTCTCCTCCGGGAACCACGGCTCGGTCATCCAGTACTTCTGGGGCGACGAGTCGAACCAGAAGTGGCAGGTCTGTCGCAAGCACGCCTCCGACGGCCGCGAGCTGGTGTACTTCCGCGACAGCTGGCGCGGTTGGTGCATGGTCGTCGACCGCTGGGGAAAGGACGACGGCAACTGGATCATCACGGTCGGCTGCGGCGACGTCGTCCCCGAGAACCAGGCGTTCTGGATGGCGAAGGTTCCGGGCAGCAACCGCTTCGCCCTCCAGAACGTGAACTCCGGCAAGTGGGTCGCCGCCCAGAACCACAGCGACGGCCTGGGCTACCAGATCGTCCAGGACAGCCGACCGGACCTGTTCTACCTACAGGCCGTCTGACCGCACGGCACACCACGAGGAACGCCCGTCGTGCCAGGCCGGACAGCCCCGGCCGGGCACGGCGGGTCCGGGGCGCCGATCCGCCGGCCCCGGGGCACACGTCCAAAAATACCGGGTGGGGTATCCTGAAAGAACTGGCCGCCCCATCCGGGGGTGCGACGTGAGGAGTAGCGCGATGTGTCGACGAACCACCTGCCGGACGTGTGGCAAGGCAAGCTACGCGGGGTGCGGCATGCACGTCGAGCAGGTGCTCGCCGGGGTGCCCAAGTCCGGCCGCTGCGCCTGCGACCGGACGAAGGGCAAGGGCGGCGGCTTCCTGGCGAGGCTGCTCGGGCGCCGCTGAGGCACGACCGGCCGGGCACCCTGCCGTCCCGCGCAAACGACCCGATAAGATGACTGGCGGTGTGCCGGGAAGTCTGGTCGGCTCGGGGGACGACTGCAGCGCTCGGGCGGCGGCGACCCCGATCGTCGTGATGGGTCGTTTCCGCAAATGCGCGCCGTGGGGATCGTTCTGGTTCTGGTGGTTCTGGCCACGAGCGTGGCCACCTTCGCCCAGCGGTTGCGGGTGCCCGCGCCCTCCCTGCTGGTCCTGGTCGGCCTCGCGGTCGCGATGGTCCCGGGCGTGCCCGCGCTGCACGTACCGCCGCAGGCCATCGCCCTGGTGGTGCTCCCGCCCCTGCTCTACTCCTCCGCCGAGGAACTGTCGCTGCGTGATCTGCGCACGGTGTGGCGCCCGGTGACGATCCTCTCCTTCGGCCTGGTCTTCGCCTCCGCCGCCGCCGTGGGCTTCGTCGCCGTCGCCGTCGCCGGGCTCCCGCCCGCGATGGCGTTCGTGCTGGGGGCCGTCCTGTCCAGCACCGACCCGGTGGCCGTCACCGCGCTCGGCCGCCGGCTGGCGCTGCCGGGGCGCGTCCAGGTGCTGGTGCAGGCCGAGAGCCTGTTCAACGACGCCACCTCGCTGGTGCTGTTCAAGGTCGCCGTCGGCGTCGCCGTGGCCGTGGGCGGCACGGTGGACCTGCCGGCGGCGGGCGGCGAGCTCCTGCTGCTCGGCGGGGGCGGCAGCCTGGTCGGCGCCGCCGTGGCCGGCCTGGTGTGGCTGATCCGGCGCCGCACCGCCGACCCCGTCCTGGAGACGGTGATAGCCCTGGTCACCCCGTACGCGGCGTACGTGCTCGCGGAGTCCGCGCACACCTCCGGGGTGACCTCGGTCGTGGTCGCCGGTGTCCTGCTCGGACGCTCCGGCCACCGCCTCACCGACGCCCGCATCCGGCTCCAACTGCACGCCGTCTCCGCGGTGGTGGTGTTCCTGCTGGAGAGCGTCGTGTTCAGCATCGTCGGCCTGCAACTGCCCGCCCTGGTCCGGGACCTGCCGGCCGGCACCGGCTGGTGGCCGCTCCAGGCGCTCGCGCTGGCGGCCGTGCTGATCGCCGTCCGCGTGCTGTGGACGCTGCCGCTGACCCGCGGGGTCAAGCCCTCCCGCGGCCGGCTGTCCTGGCGGGTCGCCGGGGTCGTCACCTGGGCCGGCACCCGGGGCGTCATGCCGCTGGCGGCGGCCCTGTCCATCCCGCTGCTCACCGCGGACGGCAACCGGATCCCCGGGCGCCCGCTCGTCCTGGTGCTGACCACGGCGGTGGTCGTCCTCACCCTGGTCGTGCAGGGCCTGACCCTCGCCGCCGTGGTCCACCGCTCCGGGCTCGCCCTGGAGCCCGAGCACACCGCCCGCGAGGAGGACGACGCCCGCGACGCCCTCAACCGCGCCGCCCTCGACCACGTAGACCACCTCGCCGCCCTGGAGGTCATGCCCGACACCGCGATCGACCGGGTCCGGCGCGGCCTCGCCGCCCGCCTCGACCGCACCCCCGAGACCCCCGACGGCACCACCGCCGACGCCGCCTACCGTCAACTCCGGCGCGAGGTCATCACCGTGCAGAACGCCCGGCTGCACCGCCTCTACGAGGAACACCTCATCAGCGACACCACCCTGCGCCGCCTCCAGCGCGACCTCGACCTGGAGCAGGCCGGACTCGGGCGGGTCTGACCGGCCTGACCCGGCCGGCCGTGACGGCTTGCGGCCCCCGGTCTTCCGCACCCCCGCACCGCAGGTCAGACTGTCGCGAGCAGTCCGACGCAGCACCGAACGGGGGCCACATGGCACAGGGCAGGAAGAAGCAGAAGAGACCACTGAGCGCGGCGGCCGCCGCCGCCCAGCGGCCGAAGAGCGCCAAGCGGAAGCCCCGGAAGGACACGCCGCTCGCGCCCCGCACCATCCGCCGGGCGGCCGTCCTGGTCGCGGTGCTCGCCCCGCTGCTGCTCGTCGGCCTGATGGCGCTCGCCGTGGACCCGGACTACTCCGCCCTGTTCACGGTCATCGCCGTGCTGGTGCTCATCTCCTCCCTGGGCGGGCTGATGATGGTCCGGGCCGCCGGCTGGGTGCTCTGGCCCGGCGTCCTGCTGGGGATCCTGCTGCTGGCCCTGCCACCCACCACCATCCGGGCGGAGGTGCTCGCGCACCGTGGGGAGCGGACCGAGGTCGTCGTCACCGAGGCCCACAGCTCGAAGGACCGCAGCGGCCGGATCAGCTGGTCCTGCGCGATCCGCCGCGCGGACGGGAAGCCGCTGCCGCACCCCGAGTTCCAGGGCTCGGGCTGCTCCGGGTCCTCCTCCGCCGGCACCACCACCACCGTCCTCGTCGACCCCGACGGCTGGGCCCCGCCGGCCGGCACGGACCTGGACCTCGCCTTCCTGCACGGCGGCGTCTACGCCCTGGGCGGCCTCAGCCTGCTCTGGGTCCTGCTCGTCACCGCCGCCGCCCGCCGCAGCCTCCGGGACTCCCGCGCCGCAGCGCCCGCCTGACGGTTCAGGTTCAGGTTCAAGTTCAGGTTCAGGAAGGCGGGCGGTCGGTCCGTCAGGCCGTGCTGCTCTGCGGCACGGTGTAGAGGAACTCCTCGATCCGGTCGATCAGGCCGCCCTCGAACCGGAAGTACACGACGGTCGGAACCTCCTGGACGACCCCGTCGGCCGACAACAGGTGGATGACGTGCTGCTGGAGCACCTCGTCCGGCTTCTCGAACTGGCGGAGGACCTCGAACCGCAGCGACTCGACACCGGCGGCGAAGGCCTTGAAGTGCACGAGCCGCTCGTCGATCGCCTGCTCGTCCTTGCCGTCGTTCTGCCACACCGTGGCCTTCTCGGTGCACAGCGCCCGGAAGCCGGCGAAGTCGTTCGCCTCCAGCCGCCGCAGACCCGAGATGACCGTCTCGCCGATGCTCTGTGCCATGCCGAACTCCTGTGTCCGTCGGGTCGAATGCGGGGATGGTGGCGCGGTGCTGCGGTGGTGCGGTGGTGCGGTCAGTGGGGAAGCAGGCCGAGGTGGCGCAGGTCGGTGACGTACTTGCGGACGAGGGCCGCCGACAGGTGCGGGATGTCCTGGTCGGCGCCGACCTTGGCGGCCCGCACGGCGGCCCGGAACCCGGCGGCGGGGATCGCCGACCCGGGGACGCCCTCCCCGGGCCGCGCGAAGGCGCGCAGCAGGGGCAGCAGTGAGTGCTGGCGCTGCTTCTCCGGCAGGGCGCGCAGCGCGGTGGTGATCCGGGCGAGCCAGTCGTCGTAGTCGTCGACCCGCCGGATCGGGTGGCCGGCCTCGATGAGCCAGTCGACGAAGGTGTCCAGGCAGACGCCGTCGTCGTGCGGGTTCAGCGCGTTGAAGGTCCGGTAGCCCTCGGTGGCCCGCGCGCCCAGCGCGGTGACGGCCTCGGCGGTGAAGTCGACCGGCAGGCCGTCGTAGTGGGCGCGCCCGCCGCCCCGGTAGAAGGAGCCCGGGGCGATGCCGGTGGCGAGCAGGCTGAGCAGCAGGCGGGTGAACACGTCGGGCACGTTCAGCTGCCCCCGGTACCTGCCGTGCGCGAGGATCATGTCCGACCGCAGGGTGACGACCGGCAGTCCGCACAGGTCGTGGGCCTCGCGGAGCAGCACCTCGCCGGCCCATTTGCTGGTCGCGTACCCGTGCGCGTACCCGTCGGATCCGGGCGCGGATCCGCCGCCGGAGCCCCGGCCGAGGTGCCGCACCGGGCTGGTGGCGCGGATGTCGCCGTCCTCGTCGAGGGCCGCGGCCGCGGCGCCGGCCACCACGGCGACGGTGGACACGTAGGTGACGGGCTTGAGCCGGGTGGTGAGTGCCAACCGGATCAGTTCGGCCGTGCCGACGACGTTGGGCCCGAACAGCTGGTCGTAGGGCAGCACGTGGTTGACCAGGGCGGCCGGGTGGACGATCAGGTCCACGGTGTCCGCCAGCCGCTGCCAGGTGTCCTCGGCCAGGCCCAGCCGCTGCTCGCCGATGTCGCCCGCCAGCACCTCCAGCGTCCCGTCGGCCAACTCCCGGTACCGCCGGAGCAGTTCGTCGTCGTCGCTGTCGAAGGCGGCCTCCAGCCGCTTCGCCGCGACCGCGGCGTCGGCGCCGCGGACCACGCAGACCAGCCTGCCGCCCGCGGGCGCCAGCCGTTCCAGCCACTCCAGGCACAGGAAGCGGCCGAGGTAGCCGGTGGCCCCGGTGAGCAGGACGGTACGGACGGCGCCGTCGGGGCGGGGCAGCGTCGGGGCGGCGGCGAGCGTCGCCGCGTCGAGGAACCTGTCCAGGGTGAGGTCGCCGGCGCGGGCCTCGGCGGCGTGCTCGCCGTGGACGGAGGCGGCAGTGGGCCGCGCGGCGCCGGAGCGGCGCCGCTCCTCGATGTAACCCGCCACCCGCGCCAGGTCGTTGGCCGGGCTGATCACCACCCCGACCGGGACCTCGACCTGGAAGATCTCCGTCATGAGGGCGGCGAAGGACAGCGCGGACAGCGAGTCCCCGCCCAGGTCGGTGAAGTGCGCGTCGGCGCTCAACTCGGCGCCCGCGCAGCCCAGCAGCGCCTGGGCGGCCCGGCCGACCGTGTCCAGCACCGGCTGGTCGGGCCCGGCCCAGCGCAGGTCGTGTAACCGGCGCTCCTGCCCGTCGGCGAGTTCGGCGTAGAGCCGTTCCAGGGCCTCGCCGTAGCGCTCCCGGAGCCGGGGGCGCAGCGGTTTGTGGCTGTCGGCGAGCAGGCCGTTCGCGGCGCTGAAGGGTTCGGTCTCGATCAGGATGTCGCGCGGGATCTCGTAGGAGTTGAGCTCGGCCTCCTTGGCGATCCGCTGGAGCGACTCGACGAGCAGCGGTTTGAGCGACTCGGTGTCCCCGCCGGCCCTGGCCAGCGCGTCCGGGGCGGGGACGACCACGGCGAGCGGGTAGGCGCGCTCGCTGTTGCCGTACACGAAGACCTGCCGGATCAGCGGGCTGGCGACGAAGGCGGTCTCCAGGCGGGAGACGGCCACGAACTCGCCCTGGGAGAGCTTCAGGACGTCCTTGGTGCGACCGACGTAGACCAGCCGGTCCGGCCCGGTCTCGGCCATGATGTCGCCGGTCCGGTAGTAGCCGTCCGCGTCGAAGATCTCGGCGGTGAGTTCGGGCCGCTTGTAGTAGCCGGGGATGGCGGTGGCGGTCTTGAGCAGCAGTTCCCCGCGCGGGTGCGGCGAGTCGGTCCGGAAGTAGCCGAGTTCCGGGACGTCGACCAGCTTGTAGTCGATGACCGGCGGGCGCTGCACCACCGAGTCGAGCAGCACCCCGCCGGCCTCGGTGGAGCCGTAGCCGGTGTACAGGTGGAAGCCCAGGCAGGACTCGACGAAGGCCGCCACCTCGGCGGAGAGCGGGGCGGTGCCGCAGAAGGCCTTGGTGACGCGCCCGCCCAGGACGTTCTCCCGCAGGTCGGTCTTGACCGCCGTGTCGACGTCGCCGGGTTCGCCGGAGCGCCGGTCCAGTTCGCTGCGGTACCGCTGGAAGAGCAGGTCGCAGATGCGCGGGACCATGGTCAGCTCGGTGGGGCGGACCAGGGCGATGTCGTCGAGCAGGGTGGACAGGTCACTCCTGGCGGTGAAGTGGCCGACGCCGCCCCGGGAGAGCGAGCCCATCAGCGCCCAGTGGCCGGCCAGGTGGCTCTGCGGCATGTAGTGGACGCTGACCGGGGGTGCGTCCTCCGCGCCGTAGCTGAAGCCGTTCCACGCGGTGCGGACCAGCCGCTGGGGGTACACCGCCCCCTTCGGGGTCCCGGTGCTGCCGGAGGTGTAGATGAGCAGCGCCAACGGGTCGTCACCCGGGGCGGCGACGAACAGGGGCGCGGGCGGCAGGCCGGCTCCGGCGTCGATCACGGCGGCCAGCGGGTCGACGGCCACCGGGCGGCCGGCCCCGGCCAGGCGCCGCCGGGCGGATGCGAGGGCGTCGCGCTGCTCGGCGACGTCGGGGCGGTAGTCGAACACGATCACGCGCCGGATCGAGGGCGCCCCGAGGACGGCTTCGACGGCGGTGTCCAGCCGCTCGATGCTCGCCGCGAGGGCGCGCGGTTCGGTCTCCGCGACGATCGGCGCCAGCTGGGACAGCGGCGCGCTGGACTGCAGCGGCACAACCACCACGCCCGCGTGCAGGCACGCGAGGTCGAGCGTGGCGTAGTCGGTGCTGGTGAAGCCCAGGATGCAGAGCCGGTCGCCGGCGCTCAGCGGGTGGTCCGGGTGGTGGTGCCACTCGGTGGCTACGGCGCGTACCCGGGCCCACAGTTCGCGGTAGCTGACGGTCTCGAAGCCGGGCAGCAGGCGCCCGGTCACGGGCTCCCGGGTGCGTTCGCCGAGGGCGGGGCGGTCGCCGTAGCCCTCCATGATGGCCGCCATGGCCTCGGCGAGTCCCTTGTCCGGATCACGCACGGCCGCGGTGATCGCCTCCAGTGGTTCGGCCATGCTGAGCCCTCCCTTAGCGTCCGGCTGGTGTCCGGCATCCGGTTGATGTCCGGCGTCCGGCTGATGTCGACGTGTGAACTGGGGGCGGGCCGGCCGGAGCGGCCGCCGGCCCGTCGGGCCCCGGCGGTCGTTCCGGCCGACGGGCGTCTCACCAGGCGACCGGCAGCGTGTCCGCTCCGCGGATGAGCCGTTCCGTCCGCCAGGTCACCTGGTCGGCCGGCACGGCGAGGTGCAGGCCGGGCAGTCGGCGCACCAGGGATTCCAGGACGACGCGCAGTTCCATCCTGGCCAGCGCCGCGCCGAGGCAGTGGTGGATGCCGTGCCCGAAGGTGACGTGCGGGATGGTCCCCCGGTGGAAGTCGATCTCCTCGGGGCGGTCGAACACCTCCGGATCCCGGTTGGCGAGCGAGAACTCGGTGACCACCGCGTCGCCGGCGCGGACGGTCTGCCCGCCCAGTTCCACGTCCTCGGTGGCGATCCGGGTGAAGCCGGCGGTGGCGCTGATCGGGATGATCCGGGAGAGCTCCTCGACCGCGTCGGGGATCAGGCCGGGATCGGCGACGAGCTCGCGCCACAGCTCGGGCCTGGTCAGCAGCGTGTAGACGAAGTTGCCGATCTGGTTGGCGGTGGCCTCCTGGCCGGCGGACAGCAGGCTGACCCCGAGGCTGACCAACTCCTCCTCGGTGAGCCGGTTCTCCTCGTCCTCCACGGCGACCAGTTCGCCGAGCAGGTCGCTGGTGGGCTCGACGCGGCGCTCGGCGACCAGGCCGGCGAGGTAGTCGTTGAGGTGTCCGCGGTCCCGCGCGGAGCGGGCCGGGTCGGAGAGCATGAGCAGGCCGTCCACCCAGGCGTTGAACCGGTCGCGGTCCTCGACGGGCACGCCGAGCAGTTCGCAGATCATCGTGATCGGCAGCGGCCAGGTCAGCATCTGGGTCAGGTCGGCGGGCGAGCCCGTGGCGATCATGGTGTCGAGCAGTTCGTCGACGATCTGCTGGGCGCGCGGGCGCATCGCCTCGACCCGGCGCACGGTGAAGGGGTTGGCGACCCTGCGCCGCAGCCGGCTGTGCTCCGGCGGGTCCATGCTCAGCATCGAGGTGCGGGGCAGGCCGGCCGAGACGATCCGGGGCACGTCCTCGCCGGCGGCGGCGGCCCGGCTGAACCGGGGGTCGGCCAGCACCGTCCTGACGTCGGCGTGGCGGCTGACCAGCCAGGCGTCGCCGCCGTAGGGCAGGCTCACCCGCAGCACCGGCTGCTCGCCGCAGGCCTCGGCCAGCTTCGGGTCCACGTCGAGCTGTTCGGCCGGACCGAACGGATAGGCCCGCGGCCCTTCTTCTGTCGCGGTCATCGTGTCAGTCCTTCCAGTCCTGGCGGGCGGTCACAGGGACGCGCTCTTGCCGCCGTCGATGACGAGGTTGCTGCCGGTGATCCACGAGGCGCGCCGGGAGACCAGGAAGCCGACGGCCTCGGCGATGTCCTCGGTCTGGCCGATCCGCCCGAGCGGGACCTCGTCGGCCCAGTCCCCCTCCGATTCCATGCCGAGATAGTCGACGATCTTCTCGCGCGCCTCATCCGCCCCAGGAGTCATCACGTTTCCCGGGGAGATCGCGACGACCCGGATTCCGTCCGGCGCCAACTCGACCGCGAGACCCTTGCTGTACACCTCCAGCGCGGATTTCGCGGCGGCGTAGTGCAGGATCATCGGGTAGGAGGAAATGGTCGCGATGGAGGAGAGGTGCACGATGACCCCGCCGCCGGCCGCGCGCATGGCCGGCACGAGTGCGGCATTGAGCCGGACGGCGGCCAGGAAATTGATGTCGACCGTGTACTGCCAGTCGTTCTCGATTTCCAGCGCGGTCTGGAAGGCCCGGCAGCCGCCCGCGTTGTTGACCACGATGTCGACCCCGCCGAGGGAGTCCAGCGCGGCGTCGGCGAACGCCCGCACCCCGGCCGGCGAGCTGAGGTCGGCCTGGATGAACTTGGCCGCGGACGGGGTGTGTTCGGTGGGGTTGCGGGCGGAGGTGACGACGGTGGCACCGGCGTCGAGCAGGTGCTGCACGATCGCGGCGCCGATGCCCCGGCTGCCGCCGGTGACCACGGCCCGTTTGCCGTCCAAGTCGTGGGAAATCTGCGCGGTAAGGCGACTCTCGCTCACCCTGGGTTCCGCCACCTTTCGTTCCTGGGAAATTCATTTCCGCGGCACTGGTCGGCAAGGGAATCAATTCTCCAGTTGCGACCCAGAAGGCGACGCGGAACCACCTGCACCACTATCCGTGATCTCCCGGACACGGTCAACATGATTGTGTCGATGCGGTGGATCGCCTGAGGCAATGCAGCACGGACAAGAGCACCCGCTGGACGCCGCGATCAACAGGGTCGATAATCGTGCGTTACCCATGTGCAGCCGCCCAGACCGTTTTCCGCACGACCCGGCGGCGATTCGCCGGAGCGGCGGAGAGGGCGCACACGGAATGTTCACACCATGAGTGCCGAGAACTCGGGAGAAAAGCATGTCCAGCTTGGACGAGCCGTTCGTCGTGGGTGATCTGACGGTCCCCAACCGCATCGTGATGGCCCCGATGACCAGGATGCAGTCCCCCGGCGGCGTGCCGGGCGAGGAGGTGGCCGAGTACTACGCCCGCCGGGCCGCCCACCAGGTCGGACTGATCATCACCGAGGGCACCTACGTCGACCGCGCCGCCGCCCGCGCGTACGACCACGTGCCCCACTTCCACGGCGAACAGGCGCTGGCCGGCTGGGCCCGCGTGGTGCGGCGGGTGCACGAGGCCGGCGGCCGGATCATCCCGCAGCTGTGGCACACCGGGGTCGTGCGCACCGGGACGGAGCCGCCCGCCGAAGGCCCGTCCGGGATCGGCCTGGACGGCGCCCCGGCCGGGCGGGCCATGACCCAGCAGGACGTCGACGACACGGTGGCCGCCTTCGCCGAGGCCGCGGCGACCGCCGAGCGGCTCGGGTTCGACGGCATCGAACTGCACGGCGCGCACGGCTACCTGATCGACGACTTCCTGTGGAGCGGCACCAACCGGCGCACCGACCGCTACGGCGGCGACCCGGCCTCCCGCGCCCGCTTCGGCGCCGAGATCGTGCAGGCCGTCCGCGCGGTCGTCAGCCCGGGCTTCCCGGTCTTCTTCCGGTTCTCCCAGTGGAAGGTCGGCAACTACGGGGCCCGCATCGCGCAGAGCCCGGCCGAGCTGGAGCAGCTGCTGACCCCGCTGGCCGACGCCGGGGTCGACGCGTTCCACGGCTCCACCCGGCGCTACTGGCAGCCCGAGTTCGACGGCAGCGACCTCAACCTGGCCGGCTGGGCGCGCAAGCTCACCGGCAAGGCCGCCGTGACGGTCGGCTCGGTCGGCCTGGACCAGCAGTACGGCGAGGGCGAGTTCGCCCAGGGCTACACCAGCCAGGCCGGCGTGACGGGCATCGACGAACTGCTGGCCCGCCTCAAGCGCGACGAGTTCGACCTCGTCGCCGTCGGCCGCACCCTGCTCGCCAACCCGGACTGGGCCGCCAAGGCGCTGCGCGGCAACCTCGCCCGGACCGTCCCGTACGACCCGGCGGTGCTCACCAGCCTGGCCTGACAGCGCCGTTCGGCGAACGGGCGCCCGGAAGCG